>CALRTD020000001.1:0-35000 GCA_943371015.1 Synechococcus sp. UW140
CACGGTGCATTGAGGTTGACCAGCACCAGATCAGCCCAGTAGCCGGGGCGAATGTAGCCGCGCTTTTCGATACGGAAAAGCTGTGCGGGTGCGTGGCTCATTTTTTCGGCTACGCGTTCAATGCTGATGCGGCCGTTGCGTGCTGCCTCAAGCATAGCAACCAGCGTGTGCTGAATGAGCGGCCCGCCCGAAGGCGCTTTGGTATAAATCTGCCCTTTTTCTTCGATGGTATGCGGCGCGTGATCGGTGGCTACAACATCGATGCGGTTATCGAGTAAGGCTTTCCAGATGGCTTCGCGGTCGGAGGCATTTTTTACCGCCGGATTCCATTTGATGTAATTGCCTTTTGTTTCGTAATCTTCGGCCGCAAACCAGAGGTGATGCACACAGGCTTCGGCCGTAATTTTCTTTTCACTCAGCGGTAAATCATTCTCGAAAAGCTCAAGCTCTTCGGCAGTTGAAATATGCAGTACGTGCAAACGTGTGCCGTATTTCTTTGCCCGTGCCACTGCTTTCGACGAAGACGAATAACAGGCTTCGCGGCTGCGGATAAGCGGATGAAATTTTACCGGAATGTCATCACCGTATTCTGCTTTGTACTTTTCCAGATTGCCTTTAATCATCGGATCATCTTCGGCATGGACAGCAATCAGCATTTTCACTTCGCTGAAAATACGGTCGAGTTCCGCTTCATTATCCACCAACATATCGCCGGTTGATGAACCCAAAAATATTTTAACACCGCATACCGTTTCAGGATCTGTTTTGAGCAGTTCCTCGATATTGGTATTTGTTGTACCGATGTAAAACGAATAATTGGCCAGCGAAACTTCTGCTGCGCGGCTGTATTTCTGTTCCAGCAGTTCCTGCGTTACAGCGGGAGGCGCGGTGTTGGGCATTTCCATGTACGAAGTAACACCACCGGCCACAGCGGCTTTTGCTTCGGTGTATAACTCGCCTTTGTGTGTAAGCCCGGGCTCACGAAAATGCACCTGATCGTCGATAACACCGGGAAAAAGATGTAAGCCGGTTGCATCAATTACTGCTGCATCATTTACCTGAATCGGACTTTCTGAAACCTGCTCAATTTTACCGTCGCGCACAAGCACATCGGCAATAAATGAACGGCCTTCGTTTACGACTGTAGCTCTGCTGATGAGATAAACAGAAGATGACATGACCCGTTGGTTAAAATTGAACAGTGAGTGTAATTATCTCTTCGCCACGTTTAATCGTGACCGGCATCTTGCTGCCTTTTTCAAACTTGGCCAAACAACCCATGTAATCCATCATGTTGTTTACCGGTGTATCTCCGAGCTGCAAAATCACATCGCCTTTTTTGATTCCGGCTACTGAAGCCGGACGGCCATCGGTAACTCCGTCAACATGCACGCCTTTACCTTCCCAGGCGTAATCGGGCATAATGCCCATGGTTACTTTCATTTTGGGTGTGCTGGTCATATTGCTTTTCGTTTGCAAAAACTGAAGTTTTGGCTTGCTGTCGGTTAGCGCAATAATATTTACGATGTATTCCAGCACCGCTTTTTCGCCGGCATAATTTACTTTATCGGCATCATCAGAAGGCTTGTGATAATCGCTGTGCTGACCGGTGAAAAAATGCAGCACTGGAATATCTTTCAAGTAAAACGAAGTCTGATCAGACGGCCCGATACCTGAACTGTCTTGCTTGATGCGGAATACAGACCGAAAACTGTTGATCATTGGCACCCAGTCGGGCGCTGTTCCGACACCATAAATGATGAGTGATTTTGTAGAATCGTTCAAGCGGCCAATCATATCCATGTTAATCATGTAATTGACAGTTTTGAGATCGATGGTCGGATTCTCGCAGAATTTTTTTGAACCGATCAGTCCAAGTTCTTCGCCAGAAAAACAGATGAACAGGAAATTGTAGTTCTCTTTTACTTTGTTGCCGGCATAATATCTCGCAAGTTCAAGCACACCTGAAGTTCCGGAGGCATTATCATCAGCTCCGTTGTGAATTTTTCCGTCGGGATTTGCATCCAGTGAATTATGATCGTGGCCGAGTCCGAGGTGATCGTAGTGCGCACCAATAACAATCGTATAGGCTGCACCGTTATCTAAAAATCCGACTACATTCTTCCCGGTGCGCGGCTTTACGCCAACTGTAGAAGTATCGTGCGGATTGCTGTTTTTGCGGAATGTAAACGGCTGGTAGTAACCTTCGGTTCCTTTGGGCTGCAGACCAATGGCTTTAAATTCATTGGCAATGTATTTGGCCGATTTCTTTTCGCCTTTTGTAGCAGTACCGCGGCCTTTAAGTTTATCGGAGCTGAGATAGGTTACATCTTTGCGAATGCGCTCTGCGCTGATTTCCTGAGCAAATCCGGTTATCGAAAACAGCAGCAGAAAAAAGAGAAGTGATATTTTTTTCATGGTCTTTCTGGATTATTACTCTACCCATTCGGCAATAAACACATTGGTATCGCGCGTGCCTCCGTTGCGGCGGTTGGAGCAAAACACCAATTGCTTGCCGTTCGGCGAAAACATGGGAAACGAATTGAAAATACTTTCGTGAGTGATTTGCTCCAAACCGGAACCGTCTTCGGCATTCACCATGTACAATTGAAAATCATAGCCGCGGGCCGAAGCATGGTTGGAGCTGAAAATGATTTTCTTACCGGAGGGTGAAAAGAACGGTGCCCAGTTGGCTTTGCCGAGTTTGGTTACCTGCTTCAGTTCTGAGCCATCGGCATTGCAGGTGTAGATTTCCATGTTGGTGGGAGCTACAAGGCCCTGCGCCAGCAGTTCTTTGTAGTCTTTCACATCTGCTTCGGTTTGCGGACGCGATGCGCGGAAAACGATTTTCTTTCCGTCGGCCGAGTAAAATGCGCCGCCGTCGTAGCCCAAGCCAAAAGTAATCTGCTTTTGATCGCTGCCGTCGATGTTCATGGTCCACAATTCGAGATCGCCGCTGCGGTCGGAAGTGAACAAAATTTTATCGCCTTTGGGCGAAAGCACGGCTTCCGCATCGTAGCCCGGCGAGTTGGTAAGCTGCTTTACAATATTGCCTTTCAGGTCCGACACAAAAATATCGTAGGTATTGTAAACCGGCCAGAGGTATTTCCCGTCTTTACGCAAATCGGGCGTGGGCGGACAAGGTTTTCCGGCAACGTGTGTGGAAGCAAAAAGAATGTGCTTGCCGTCGGGCATAAAATACGAGCAGGTAGTACGGCCATCGCCGGTACTGATCTGAATGGGTTTGTAAGTGGAGTCGTTGGCGGCATCTTTTACCTTCATCGCAAAAATCTGATCGCAGGGAATGCCTTTATTGCTCTGAAACGTAAGCCATTTCCCATCGGGACTGAAATAAGCTTCGGCATTATCGCCTCCGAAAGTAAGCTGACGAAGGTTGCGCAGGTGCGTTTCTTTGGGATTATCAATAGAAACTTTCGGCTTACGGGCAGCTACAAAAAGAACTGCCGGAATGAGCACCAGCAGAATGATGATAAGTTTACGCATGTACGAGCAGTGATTTACGCGGCAAAGATAAGGTTGCTGCGCTTTCTGAGCGGGTTAAATTGCCCTAAACTGATAAAATCCGGAAAATTAAGAGCATTTCTTAAAACTCAAAAGATTGAGGCGGGCGCAGGAACGAAAACCACAGTTTACTTATGTAAATGAGGATTTTCGAGACAAGCCCAACGAAGAGAGTTTGAGTTTTTAAAGATGCTCTCAGCTCTGCTGAGCACGACGATAACTGCGGAAACGCATCTGCAGCACACCCAGAAAGGCTTCGCGGAAAATACTGGTGCTCATTTTAGAAACACCTTCGAGCCGGTCGATAAACGTAATGGGCACTTCTTTGATTTTGAAGCCGAGACGATATGAGGTGTACTTCATTTCAATCTGAAATGCGTACCCTACAAATTTGATTCCGCCAAGATCAATAGCCTCAAGCACCCGTCGTTTGTAACATTTGAAACCGGCTGTTGTATCACGAACGCCCAACCAGAGTACCATGCGCACATACACGGAAGCAAAATACGACATCAGCAAACGACCCATCGGCCAGTTAGATACTTTGCCGCCTTTCACATAACGCGAACCAACGGCTACATCGGCACCGTCGTTGGCACAGGCTGCATAAAGACGGTTGAGATCGTCGGGGTTGTGCGAAAAATCGCAGTCCATTTCAAAAATGTACTCGTAACCTTTGGCCAGCGACCAGCGAAAACCGTGTATATAGGCTGTACCCAAACCTAATTTTCCGCGACGTTCTTCTATAAACAAACGACCGGTAAATTCCTGCATCAGCCGCTTTACAATATCGGCAGTTCCGTCAGGCGAACCATCGTCAACAATCAGCAAATGATAGCCTCCGTCGAGACTCATCACTTTGCGGATCATCTTTTCAACGTTTTCCTTTTCGTTGTAGGTGGGAATTATGACAATGCGTTCAGGCAACTTGGGAGTATTTTGAATCAGCGAAGATAACAGACGAACCTATAAACTGCAACGGCTTTGCAAGTTTTAGGAAAATCTCTGGCATAAATAATGCAAGCGAAGCGAAAAAGAAACATTAACTTGTACTAATGCGCCTGATTTTACTTCTCTGTTTCCTCATGTTTACCTTGTCTGCAGCAGCACAAACCGATTCGCTCCGGCCTGCTGTTGATACAATGGCCAAAGCGCTGCCCGATACCAGCCGGCTTAATATGGTATTGCTGCCTGTTGCCGATACTTCCTATGAGGAAAGCGGTATTGCCAGTTGGTACGGCAAACAGTTTGAAGGCCGCTACACCAGCAGCGGGGAAATTTTCAGAACCGATAGTCTCACGGCAGCGCATAAAACACTGCCCTTCGGAACATTGGTAAAAGTGACCAATCTGAAAAACGATTCGGTGGTTACTGTAAAAATTACCGACCGGCTCCCGAAAACATCAAAACGTTGCATTGATTTAACGCCGCGGGCAGCCCGGCAGCTCAATTTTCTTCGTGCTGGACTTACACCCGTAAAACTAGAAGTAGTTGGTACGGCGCCCATTTACAAAAAGAAAAAGCCGGCAACACCCAAAAAGAAAACGGCAGCACAACCGGCTGCCGTTCCTGCCAAAAAGTAACCCGGATTACTTAGCCCCGCGGACGGGCATACGCCAGAACATCTTTATCGGTAATGGTTTTATCGCACAGGATGAGCAAACGCTCCATCACGTTGCGGAATTCACGAATATTACCGGTCCAGTTAATTTTCTGAAGCTCTTTAATCGCCTCTTTGGTAATTGGTTTTTCAGGCGTTCCGTGCTCACTGCTGATCAACTTAATAAAGTGGTCGGCCAGCATCGGAATGTCTTCGATACGATCATTGAGCGATGGAACGTGGATCAGAATAACGCTGAGGCGGTGGTAAAGGTCTTCGCGGAAATTGCCTTTTATAATTTCCTGCTTCAGATCTTTGTTGGTGGCTGCAACCACACGCACATTTACTTTTATCTCCTTATCGCCGCCAACGCGGGTAATTTTATTTTCCTGCAAGGCGCGCAGCACTTTGGCTTGTGCCGAATGGCTCATGTCACCAATTTCATCCAGAAAAAGCGTACCGCCCTCGGCCAGTTCAAATTTACCTTTGCGCTGAGCCACAGCCGATGTAAACGCACCTTTTTCGTGTCCAAAAAGTTCGCTTTCGATAAGCTCCGAAGGAATAGCGGCACAGTTTACTTCAATAAGCGGCGCACCGGCACGGTTGCTTTTCTCATGTAGCCAGCGGGCTACGAGCTCCTTACCGGTTCCGTTCTGGCCGGTAACGAGAACGCGGGCATCAGTTGGTGCAACGCGTTCAATCATGTCTTTGATTTCGGTAATGCCTTTCGACTCACCAATCATATCAAAGGTTTTGGAAATCTTCTTGCGCAGCGAACGCGTTTCGGTAACCAACTTCGATTTATCGAGTGCATTGCGGAGCGTTACCAGCAGGCGGTTCAGATCAAGCGGTTTCTGAATAAAATCGTACGCTCCTTTCTTTACCGCTTCAACAGCCGTTTCAATATTGCCGTGACCGGAAATCATAACCACTGGCGCATCAACAGCCGCTTCCATGAGCTTATCGAGCGCCTCCATGCCATCCATCTTTGGCATTTTGATGTCGCAGAGAATAATGTCATACTTCTCTTTTTGCGCCATCGTTAAGCCTTCGAGGCCATCGCCGGCCTCGTCAACTTTGAAGTTCTCATATTCAAGAATCTCGCGCAACGTGCGGCGGATACTTTTCTCGTCGTCAATAATCAGAATTCGGGCCATAATCAGGTTTGATTCGTGTAAAAATACAAATCGGCTGAAATCAGACGTGATTCTTTTTCAATGATTCAGATTTCTATTTTTTTCTGCGAATCATTCTTATCGCTTTCTGTGCCGAGCATCGGTAGTTTAAAAGTCGCCTCTTCTTTTTTTACCTGTTGACTGCGCGGGTAAACCGTCCGTCCTTTTTTTCTTTATCGGCCTGTAACATTCTGTAACCTTTGTGCGTCGCAAATGAGTTAACAGATTTTATGGGTTTGCTGAATCAGTTTGAGATTATTAACAGAGGTCCAAACTGCAATTGTTTGACATTTGCCGCTACCCGATAATACGCTTCATTCCAAATCAGAAACCCACCTATAATGAAACAACTTTTACTTGCACTGTTATTTGTATTCACAGCTCAACTTACTTATGCTGCTGTGAATTCGGCTGTGATAAAAGGCACAGTTCAAACTGCCGACAAGCAATCAGCTGAATTTGCAGTAGTAACCCTGCTTACTGTTTCGGATTCTTCACTGGTGAAAGGTGCTGTTGTGGCGGCTGACGGGAGTTTTATCTTAGAAGATATTGCCCCGGGAAATTATTTCCTCACAACCTCATTTACCGGATATTCCAAGAATTGGTACGGTCCTTTTGAACTTGCAGCAGGCCAAACAGAACTTGTGCTGCCTGAAATTGTACTCAGTTTGGCTGTAGGAATGAAAGAAGTAACAATTACCGCCATCCAGCCGCTTTACATACAAAAAGCAGATATGCTCATTATGAACGTTGAGAACAGCCCTGTTAAAATGAGCGGAACAGTTTTCGACCTTATTCAAAAAGTACCCGGCGTTACTGTTAATCAGAATGGCGTAATTACAATGAAAGGCCGTTCCGGTGTTCAGGTTTATGTTGACGGAAAGCCAACCTACCTTGCCGGCGATCAGTTAAAACAGTTTCTCGAAAATATGCCGGCTGCTGATGTTTCTAAAGTTGAAATCATTACCAATCCATCTTCCAAATACGATGCGGAGGGGAACTCCGGCATTATTAATATAGTTACTAAAAAAGGGAGTCAGCAAGGATTCAACGGCCGCGTGCGCGCAGGTGTTGGCTATGGCCGCATACTGAAAGAAACAGCAGGCTTTAGCATGAACTATGGAATGCCTAAAGCCAATTTTTATGCCCGGTATGATTTTGCAAACTGGAACAGTATCGACTCTACTTACATTAAACGAACTGTCCCTTACGATAACGATATTACATTGTTTGAACAGAATTCAGCCGAAAAAAGCACTCCCTTTTCACATGCACTTACTACAGGCTTCGATTTCAAACCAAATGATGCAAACACATTCGGAATTCAGTTGAGTACAAACCAATATTACGGCAGCGATCTCACAGATAACATTACCGATATTTCACTTCAGAATCAGGATTCAGCCTTTGTACTAAAACAACTGAACAACAATTACGATAGAAATGTGAATCTCCGTGCTGGTTTGTGGTACAACCATGTATTCGATACAACTGGGCGAGAAATCAATATCAGTACTGATATTCTTGGCTACAGAAACTACGCACATGCCAATTTCAATTCACGTTTTTTCGGCAATTCAGGCAGTGAAATCGGCACACCTTTCTTTCAGCAAAATCTTGCAGAAACCGACATCAATATTTTTGTTGCACAGGCCGATTACTCACATCCTATCGGTAAGAAATATAAAATTGAAACCGGTATCAAAAGCAGCTTCGTTGAAACCGATAACAATCTGTTATTTGATATTTACCAGAACGGAAATTGGGAAAAAGACACAACTCGTTCCAACCAATTTATCTACAAAGAGCAAATAAATGCCGGTTATGCACAAGGCTCAGCCGATTTCGGAAAAACACAAATTCAGATTGGTTTACGTGTTGAACAAACAACAGCCGACGGGAAATCACCAACAACCGGACAAAACCTGAAACGCACATACACACAACTTTTCCCAAGTGCTTACCTGACGCATAAGTTCGATGATAAAAACACAATTAACTTATCTTACAACCGACGCATCAACCGGCCTGATTACGAAAACCTGAATCCGTTCCTTTACTATCTCGATCAGTTCACTTATCGTGTTGGAAATCCTTACCTGCAACCTGAAATCGCGCATACCATTGAAGCCACACACAGCTTCATGGATTTCATTTTTACAACTGTAGGTGCCAGCCGAACATTCGACGGCATTATGGATGTGACTGATCAAAACGATTCAACCGGCGCTACATTTCAAACAACCACCAACCTGAATCAAGTTACCAATGCATGGGCAAATCTCGGCTTCGGATTTCCGATAGGTCAGGTTTGGATGATTGAAAGCAATGTTTCATGCGTGTATCTCGATTATCAGTCAGACCTCTTTGGCAGCACGCTCAGTAACCAAAGTACGATGTGGAATTTTTATCAGCAGCATACATTTTCGTTGCCGAAAGAATGGAAAATTCAGGTTTCCGGTTTCTACCAAACCGGCTTGCTTTACGGGATGTTTGATGTTGGCCCACAAGGGTATCTGGATATCGGTGTATCAAAATCATTCTTCAACAAAAAACTGAATGCCAGTTTGAATGCCAGCGATATTCTTTACACATCAAACAATCGGGTTCGGGTAAACTATCAGAATCAAAATGTTTTCCTCATCAATAAGCAAGAATCACGACGTGTTATGCTGCGACTGAGTTACAATTTTGGCAATGCAAAAGCAGCACGCAAAACGCAGTTCAAGAGTGCTTCAGAAGATATTCAGAAGCGTGCCGGCAGCAACGAATAAACAAACTGAATCAGAGCTGAGCATTACGCAAATTTCCGCTTGCGAGAAGTTTGTGTAATGCTTTTGTTCTTACCGCTTTTTGCATCAACTGGAGATGTCCGGCATGATGACAATCGCTCCCCAAAAAGTCAACCATATTTTTATCTATCAGATATTCGGCCACTTTTTGGGCATCTGGCGAGTAATGACCAGTAAGCGAATTGATATTGAGTTGCAGCAACACGCCTTTTTCTTTCAGCGCTTCAAAAACATCTAACCGTTTATACCAAAACGGATAACGCTCAGGATGCGCCAGAACAGGCTTGTAGCCACTGGTACGTAGTTTAAAAATGAGGTTATTTACATTGTTCGGCTCGTTGAGATATGAGACTTCAAAGAGTAAATAATTCTCACCAAACGTGAGCAGTTTTTCGTTATCCAGCTTTTTATCAAGTTCAAAATCATCGTAGTATTCTGCGGCAGCCTGAATGTCGAGGCTAAGCCCTTCGGCAGTTGCCGCAGCACGAACTTTTTCAAGTCCGCCCAGAATAATTTCAGGCGTGTTCCTGAAAAAATCACTCATTACGTGCGGAGTTGTAATTACTTTCCGGTACCCAAATTCCTGCATCCCGCGCAATAAAGCGAGCGAATCTTCCAGTGTTTTTGCCCCATCATCAATACCCGGAATAAAATGAGAGTGCATATCAACACCAATAGTCGAAAGATCGGCAGCAATGACCGGATCAGGTGATGAAAAGATTTTCTTGAAGAAATTCACAAACTAAAGGTAATGATGAATGTTGAGTGTTGAATGCGGAATGTTTTACGGGTATGTTAATTTGAGCTTTATTCAATTGCAGATCAATCTTTTCTCAAATTCTCAATAACTTAGAACATGAGAATTTTCAAGCTGGCTTTCTTTCTGGGTATTGTTATTCATGCTCCGGCACAGATTAACTGGGTAAAGGAGCCCAATCCTATTCTGCCGCGCTCAGCTGTTTATCCAAACTGGGATGCTGTGGCAACAGCAGATGCCTGTGTTTTGCTGATAAACGACACATTTAAACTCTGGTATTCAGGAGCAGGTTGGCTCTCGCCGGGCGATACTGTTGTGCATGTGAGAATTGGTTATGCCTGGTCGCTCGATGGTTTTAACTGGAACGAATATGCCGCTAATCCGGTGCTCGACAGAAGCAGTACTAACCCGAATGCTCCCGACTATATAGGCTGTGAAACGGCAAACGTAGTTTACGACACCGCTGCACCTGCTCAGGAACGTTACAAAATGTGGTACTCAGGCAAACAAGACGATACTTCTTTAGCTTCAGGTAACTACAAAGTATGCTATGCAACTTCGCCCAACGGTATAAACTGGACCAAATATGCAGGAAATCCGGTTCTAACTGCGGGATCATCTGCAGACTGGAATAACCTTATGATTACAAACGTAAGTGTACTGCTTGATAACGATACCTTCAAGCTCTGGTTTGCCTCGCCCGACGGATACATGAACAATCAGATTACTGATGGGAAAGGTAATATTGGTTACGCCACTTCGGTTGACGGGATAAATTGGACAAAATATCCCAATCCGGTGCTTGTTGCTGGCGTTGGAAACAGTCCAGATTCTGCGGCCATTGCAGAACCATCTGTTCTTAAAATCGGGAACACTTATCACATGTGGTATTCGATGATTAACAGTTGGGCGATTGAAAATTTTGCCGTGGGTTATGCCACTTCTGCTGATGGAATCAACTGGACAAAGCACAACGGCAATCCGGTTCTGCCACTTGGCGGATTCGGGACTTGGGATCGTTACTGGGCGGCTCATCCGGGCGTTGTTTACCATCCGCAAAACGGCGACTTATTTATGTATTACACCGGTCGCGACAGCACAATTTCCCCCAATATCACTGGCTACTATTGGGATCTCGGTTTGGCGCGTTCTTCAATCCCGATAAACATACAATCTGCCAATAATCCGGTTAACGATTTTGTCAATATCTATCCCGTACCTGCCAATCAATCCATTACTATAAATACATCAACACCCGTTGTGAAAGTAACAATCACCGACCTTCCGGGAAGAATTGTAATGCAGGAAACGATTCCGAATACAACCTACACGCAGCTAGAACTACCACAACTACCTCGCGGCAACTACGTAATTTCATTACAACTCAGCACCGGAACTATTATACACAAACTGATTTTAAAAGAGTGAAGCGTGTAAAGTGTTAAGTGTAGAGCGTTAACTAAAAAAAGCAGGGTTGAAACTTTGTTTCAACCCTGCTTTTTTAACGAAACAAAGTGATCACCCTCCACTTTACACCTTCCACTTTACACTCTTTTTATTTAAACTTATTTTTAAGCGCTTCAAGCTGATCTTGCCAGTCGTTGCCTTTTTCCTTTTTCTTTGCGGGCGATGCGGGTGTTGCTTTGATGTTGGGCTTTTGTGTTGACTGTTCTTTTGCTGCGGGCTTTTCGCCTTTCATTGACAAGGCGATGCGCTTTCGTTTTTCATCAACTTCAGTAACAGTAACCATGACTTTCTGCCCGGCTTTTACCACTCGGTTCGGATCATCAACAAACGTATCAGAAAGCTGACTGATGTGTACGAGTCCGTCCTGATGTACACCGATATCAACGAAAGCTCCGAAGTTGGTAACATTGGTGACAATGCCGGGCAAGCGCATTCCTTCGCGCAGGTGTTTTATTTCACTAACGCCTTCTTCGAACTTGAAGGCTTCAAACTCTTTGCGCGGATCGCGACCGGGTTTGTCGAGCTCGGCAAGAATATCCGTAAGCGTAGGTAAACCTACAGTTTCGGTTACATATTTCTTAAGTTCGATTTTCTTGCGGAGGTCTTTATCACGAAGCAATTCGGCAAGCTCGCAGCCGAGATCTTTTGCCATTTGTTCTACAATGTGATAGGTCTCCGGATGCACTGCAGAACTATCGAGCGGATGTTTTCCTCCGCGAATACGTAAAAAGCCTGCTGCCTGCTCAAAGGCTTTGTCGCCCAAACGCGGCACATCCAGTAAATCGCGGCGCGACTTGAAAGGCCCGTTTTCGTTGCGATACTCTACAATGTTTTTTGCCAGAACTGTTCCGATACCCGAAACATAAGCAAGAAGCTGTTTACTGGCGGTGTTGAGTTCTACGCCTACACCGTTCACGCAGCTTTCTACCACTTCATCCAGTTTCTTTTTCAGCATTGGCTGATCAACATCATGCTGATACTGCCCTACACCAATTGATTTCGGATCAATTTTTACCAACTCCGCCAGCGGATCGGCCAAACGGCGACCAATAGAAACAGCACCGCGAACGGTTAAGTCATGTGTCGGAAATTCTTCGCGGGCAACATCCGAAGCGGAGTAAATAGATGCACCGCTTTCGTTCACCATAACTACCATAATTTCCTTGGGCAGTTCGGCAATGCTGCGTACAAACTCTTCAGTTTCTCGGCCAGCTGTGCCGTTGCCGATAGCTATTGCTTCTATGCTGTGTTTGGCAAGCAGGCGAAAGAGTGTGTCTTCGGCATCGCGGCGTTCGCGGGGCGACTGGTGCGGATAAATTACATCGTTGTCGAGCAGTTTGCCCTGCCGATCAAGTGCAACTACTTTGCAGCCGGTTCTGAAGCCGGGGTCGATAGCCAGAATTGCTTTTTGACCGAGCGGCGATGCCAACAGAAGTTCTCGCAAATTCTGCGCAAAAACCTCAATAGCTTTGATATCGGCTGTTTCTTTTGTGAGCTGACGGAATTCTGTTTCGAGCGAAGGCTGAAGCAGTCGCTTGTAAGAACCCAGAACTGCTGCTTTTACATGCTCTGCTGCTTTGTTGCGCGCCTTTACAAACTGCTTTTCCAGAAGTTCAATTGCCAGATCAGCATCGGGTGCAATATCCAGCATCAGCACGCCTTCATTTTCGCCGCGGCGCATGGCCAGCATTCGATGAGAAGGACACTGCAGCAGCTTTTCATCCCAGTTAAAATAATCGCGGAACTTTTCTCCATCCTCTTCTTTTCCTGCAACTACGCGGCTGCGTATAAGGCCTTCTTCTCTGAAAAGTTTACGCAGAATATCTCGGGCCGTTGCATCTTCGCTTATCATCTCGGCAATAATATCACGGGCACCGTCGAGTGCTTCATCGGCATCATTTACTTCTTTTGATGCGTCAATATATTTCGCAGCCTCGGCATCAACATCAAAGTTGGTTTGCTCCAGCAGCAGAAGTGCCAACGGTTCCAGCCCTTTTTCGCGCGCAACGGTAGCGCGGGTTTTGCGCTTGGGTTTGTAAGGCAGATAAAGATCTTCGAGCTGAAGCAATGTTTCTGCGGCTTCAATTCTTGCACGAAGTTCATCGGTAAGTTTGCCCTGCCCTTCAATGGTTTCAATAATAAATGCGCGGCGCTTTTCAGTGCTCCGAAGTAATTCCATACCATCGCGCACTGCTGCAATCTGAACCTCGTCCAAACTCCCGGTCATTTCTTTCCGGTAGCGCGAAATAAACGGAACGGTAGCCCCTTCATCCAACAGTGAAACAGCAGCACTTACCTGGTTGGGCTGAACACCCATCTGCACAGCCAGCTTACGAATCAGCAGGCGATCAAGAACTTCTGACGACATGAAAATTTAACATTGATGTGCAGCAAAGGTAAGCGACGCAAGCCCCCGCAACTGAACGAAAAATCAACAGCCTGTGAATAAATTAGAATGCTGAAAATCAAGCCTGCACATGCGGCTAATTCACTAATTCAACAGAAAAACTGATTCGTGCACGAAGCGCAGCAAAAACTTTGATGAGGGTTTCAACCCGCACATCTTTCAAACTGTTTTCAATTTTTGAAATCTGAGCCTTTTGCACACCAACCAGCTTGCCCAATTCTTCCTGTGTAAGATTGCGCTGCTTGCGGGCATCTCGCACAGCTTTACCGAGGAGATCAAGACGGAGCTCGTACTCGAAGGCTTCACGGCGTAGTGTGCCTCGTTTACCAATGTGCTTATCGGTAAGTTCTTCGAGTGAATAGGTTTTGAGTTTTGCCATAGCTGTAAATTATTTTTCGTTCAGTTTATTTTTCTCAAAGTAAACACGCATCCAGCGCAATGCCCGCGCTGTTTCATGTTGAGGCACTTTCATTGTTTTCTTAATCATACCGTGCGTTGCGATTACAACGGTATCATCCTTACGGCGCTTATCCCAAAAAGCAAACAGCCGGTAGCAGGTTTCCCTGTGCAGTGTGCGAAATTCCCAGATATCATCTGTCAGTTTTTTGAACAACTCTGCATCATTCACCGATTGTGCTTTTGTAATGTTATAAATAACCTTTGCCGCAGCTTTTTGATCTAATGTTTCAAGAAAATGCATTGCTTCTTCTAAAAACTCTACTCTAAATTTCTTTTTCAAAGCCCAAAAATAATAGTTTCCCAATCAGGAAACAAATTTAACCATAATTTCCCCATCCAAATTTTCATAAATAATTAAATTACAGGTAATTGAATTTCTCTTTCCTCTCTTTTCGTAACCATCGTTTCAAGTTGTTAAATATGAATCTCAAAAAATTAATAAGGCCGCGAAAGTAGAAATTTGCAAATAACCCGAACAAATATTCAACCCATTAGTTTTCAACAGATCTTCGCAAGTACGAAGTACTTATTTTTCGAATTCTTGAGTAACATTGCAGATAATATGATGCTTGAATTGAATACAGAAACGTTGTTTCTGCTTATTTTTATTCTTGCCGGAATTCTCTCAATTCCGGTATTATTGGTATCAAAAAAAAATCGGAAAGCCAACTCTTTATTGGCTGGTGTTCAACTTGCTGTTGTCGGCAGTCTTTTTCATAACCTCCTGCTTGCAGGTGGTATTTACGAATCAAATCCAGACCTATATTTTTTACCTGTTGGCTGGTGGCTTGCACTTGGTCCGCTGCTTTGGGGCTATGCCAAACTGCAAACTGGTGCACCACTCAAAAAAACATTTGGACTACATTTCATTCCGCTGGCCGCTGTTTTTGGTTTCGAATGCTGGGCCTTTCAGCACACCGCCGAAGAAAAATGGATGCTCTGGCAAAAAATTGAATGGTTCTGGAATGTTGGTTATTTCTGGCTGTATCAGATTCAGCTGCTGATTTATCTCGTGCTTACTTTACTTGTTGTAAAGAAATGGAATGCCAAAATAGAAAATCAACTCTCTGATACAGCTCCGATCTCACTCCGCTGGCTGAAAATATTGAGCGGAGCAATACTGCTGTTGCTGGTAGCCGGGAGCAGCTGGAAAATTATCGCTGCCGAAACGGAATTCGGTAATATGTTTCCGGCTGATATTGTTCGGGGGGGAATGCTTGTAATGATTGGCTGGTTCAGCATTCATCAATCGCAAATCACAATTATTGATCCCGAAAATGAACCTGCTGAACTCCTGCCCGAAATCCAAAATACTGTTGACCTGAGCATTCCGCTTGCCGAAGAAAATAAGCCTGCTCCTGTTGATGAAGAACTGCTCCGCCGCATTCGCGAAGCTATGCAAACCGAAAAACTTTACCTCAACCCCGAACTCAGCCTCTATCAATTGGCCCGAAATATAAACATGCCGGCAAAGTCGGTTTCGGCTACAATTAACCGGGGTACCAACCAATCCTTTCAGGCTTTTGTAAATACTTACCGGGTAAAAGAAGTCATTAACCGCCTCGAAGCCGGACAGCAAAAACAACTCACACTCCTGGCTATTGCATTCGATTGCGGCTTTAATTCAAAAGCCACTTTCAACAGAGTTTTTCGCGAACAAACAGGTAAAACCCCGGGCAACTTTGTCTCAAATCCTTCTTAGCTACTAATTATCAGCACATTACCGCATCGGCTCAAAACCCGTTTTGAGTCGATTTACAATTGCAGATAACTGAATTTTGCCTCAGTTAATTTCAAATCTTCAAAAATGAAAAACCTCCTCTACTCTGTTTTCATCCTTTTCGCCTTCACAACAGGCTCGTGTTCATCTGACCAAAGTTCAACCACAAAAGCATCGGTTGCAAAAGATACCACCGATACCGAACCTAACCGCCTCCTGCCTAAAAAGCTGCGCGGTTTACCGGTTGGACTTATTGGCGGACACGATCCGAATCCTACTCTGGCGGTTTTTGAAGACAGCATGTACGTCTGGAAACACAATACCTCTATAACATCTGTTGCCGGCGATCTGACACTTATTGAATACGGAAGTTTTGTGTGGACAGACGAGGGTTGGTACCTGCGCGTAAGTATGACTCCGCAGGAATTTGCACAAACCTACAACTGCCCGAATGCCGAACTCAAAGCCGGAGTTACTTACACAGATCCGGCCAGCTGGCGCCGACAGGAAGTACTCACCGGCGGCGATGCCATGTGGTACTACATTGCCGAAGATAAAAACGGCAAACGCTACAAAGGAACAGCACTCATAGAAACCGAAGCCCTGCTTGCTCCCGCTCCCGGCGATACCGGAGCAGTAACCTTCGATCCGAACCGCTGTAAAGCTTCATGGACCGGCTACGGAGAAGTGGGAGACTACAGCCTGACCGGAACACTCCCGGTAAAAACCGGCTGGATCAGCTTTACAAATAATTTGCCCAAAGCCGGAGAACTTATCCTGAATATGAAAGGTATTTCGCACCCTGATGAAAACCTGGTGAGCCACCTCAACGGCGAGGACTTTTTCAACACCGAAAAATATCCCGAAGCCCGATTCAAATTGACCAAAGCCACTGCTCTGACTGCCGATTCGGTGACAATAAGCGGTGACCTGACCTTGTGCGGAAAAACACAGCCAATACAGTTTGCCGCAAGAATACTCCGATATGGCAAAATAACTCAGCTGCTCGCCACTGTATCACTCGACCGCACTCGCTGGGGCATTCGTTACAACTCCAACTCATTCTTCGGTAATCTTGGAGATAATGCGATCAAAAACGAAATAAACATGCAGTTTGCGCTTACCGGTACACAAAATTAAGAGCCGTTTATTATCAACAGATCTCGTTTATCTCAAACGACCTGTACATTATTCTGTACTTTGGTTAAAGTATAACTATGCCAACCAAAGGACAGGAACAAATAATGCCTTCTAAAGCAACGGCCACAACAGCCGGGGGATCTTCTGCTATCGCAAGTTTTAAGGCTCCTGCACCGGCTGGCGTTGGCTCTCCTATCGGCAAATCCTCGTTCCCGGCTCCGTCAAGTTTGGCAGCTATCAGCAATTCTGTTGTACAACGCAGCACATTGGGGCAGGATATGCCCGGGTTAATTGGAGATGAGGAAAAAGATTCGAAAAGAAGAAAAAAAGAGGATGAGAAAAAAAAGGAGCCGGAAAAGCGTGAATTACGATCATCAAGAAAACCAGCAGCTAATCTGAACAGGCCTTCGTTTTCATATACCGCTGCGAAAGAAGGAGTTTCCATACAAAAACTCAATACAAAACAAGCTATGGGCTTTAATCAACGGGCCGTTTTAACCAGCCCTCAATATGCCACAAGATCAGTTACTGGCCTATATGATTTCCGGCAAGAGGTCTGTGACACTTTTCATTATAAAATTGCTGAGTACACGGAACCGATGGGCGAATTTGAGCAGGATGGCCCATACATGCCTGATTATGATGACGAAGTTATTGAGACTTCAGCTACTCAGATTGTTTTCAACGACAATCCGGGATTCTCAACCGATGTTAAAGTTGCTGCTGGTGAATGGTTGGATATGTATGAAGTGAGATTCAGGTGGAAAGTATCAAGACTCGATGAGGATAGCGGTACATGGACAAGTCCCACAGCTGTAAATAAACTAAAATGTGCTTACGATAACGGCAATGATGTAGCAATAGATTACACACCTGCCGACGATATAAACGTGGAAGTCGTTATTCCGGATGCGTAATTCCCGTGCAGTTAGCGAACTACATACTGCTGCTCGTAGTAATTCATGTAATCACCAGAAGTAACGTTCTGAAGCCACTCATGATTGGCGAGATACCAGTCAACCGTTTTTTCAAGCCCCTGCTCAAACGTTACACTCGGCATCCAGCCTAATTCATTCTTCAGTTTTGATGCGTCAATAGCATAACGCATATCGTGGCCGGCACGATCTTTTACAAACGTGATCAGGCTTTCTGATTCGCCTTCTTTACGGTTAAGTTTTTTGTCGAGCAAACGGCAAAGCAATCGAATCAAATCTATATTCTTCCACTCGTTGTGGCCGCCAATATTGTAGGTTTCGCCGTTTTTACCGGTGTGCAAAATCACATCAATAGCACGGGCATGATCCTCAACCCAAAGCCAGTCGCGAATATTTTCACCGGTGCCGTAAACCGGAATCTGACGCCTGTTTACAATGTTATGAATTGCAAGCGGAATCAGTTTTTCCGGGAAATGATGCGAACCATAATTGTTTGAGCAATTTGAAATAACTACCGGTAACTTAAATGTATCATGATAGGCCCGCACAAAATGATCGGAGCTTGCTTTTGAAGCTGAATAGGGACTGTGCGGATCATAACGGGTTTCTTCTGTAAAGAATCCGGTATCACCAAGCGTGCCGTAAACCTCATCAGTAGAAACATGGTAGAAACGGCGGCCTTCGAAATTATTACTCCAACTATGTTTGGCAGCATTGAGCAAGTTCACTGTGCCAACAACATTGGTCATCACAAACTCCGTCGGATTACTGATCGAACGGTCAACATGCGATTCGGCAGCCAGATGCACAACAAATGCAAAATCATACTTCGCAAAAAGTTCAAGTACAAATGCTCCGTCCACAATATCACCCCGAACAAAAGTGTAGTTCGTTTTTGTTTCGATGTCTTTCAGATTGGCAAGATTACCTGCATAAGTAAGCTTATCAAGATTGACAATGTGATAATCAGGATAATTATTCACTAATCGCCGCACAACATGCGAACCAATAAATCCGGCACCACCTGTTACAAGAACGTGTTTCATTGTAAAGTAAGTTTCTGATTATAAACTCCAGTAATTCAGCTTGCGCATTTTCTCACGGTAAATGCCTTTTACATCAACCAAAATACCTTTTGGCGAAAGCAGTGATGCAAAATATTTCTCGTCGAGCGATTTATATTCTTTATGGCTTACTGCTAATATCACCCCATCATACCCTTTGCCAATTCTGTTCAGTCCGAAACCATATTCGTGTTTCAACTCTTCGCTGCTGGCATGCGGATCAGCAATATGTACGGTTACGCCAAATGATTTGAGTTCTTTAACGATGTCAGCCACTTTAGAGTTTCTGATATCACTCACATCTTCTTTAAACGTTGCTCCCATTATCAGAACCTTGGACTTCGAAATATTTTTGCCGGCAGCAATAATTTTCTTCACCGTATTCTTGGCCACATAAAAACCCATCGAGTCATTCACATAACGCCCCGAATTAATGACACGGGCATGATAACCCAATGCCTCTGCTTTGTAAGTCAGGTAATACGGATCCACGCCAATACAATGCCCGCCTACAAGGCCCGGTGAAAACTTCAAAAAGTTCCACTTCGTTCCTGCCGCTTCCAGCACATCGTAGGTATTAATGCCCATGCGACTGAAAATGATGGAGAGTTCATTCATCAGCGCAATATTTACATCGCGCTGCGTGTTCTCAATAATCTTTGCCGCTTCAGCAGCTTTTATGCTTGGTGCACGGTGCGTTCCGGGCTCTACAATAATCTCATAAACCTTTGCAATATTCTCAAGGCTTTCGGCATCACATCCCGAAACCACTTTCAGAATTTTGGTAATGGTATGTTCTTTATCACCGGGATTAATCCGCTCGGGCGAATAACCAACTTTGAAATCTTTCTTAAACTTCAGTTTCGACTCGCGTTCAAGAACAGGAATACAATCTTCTTCTGTACAGCCCGGATAAACGGTTGACTCAAACACCACATAATCGCCCTTTTTCAAAACACGTCCAACCGATCCTGAAGCGCCCAGCAAGGGTTTGAGATCAGGCAAATTGTGTTCATCAATTGGCGTTGGTACAGCCACAATAAAAAATTGTGCTTCACGCAACTTATCCGGCGATGCGGTGAACTCAATATCACATCCTTTAAAATCTTCTTTGGTAAGTTCTGCACTCGGGTCAATTCCCTTCTTCATCATTGCCACCCGTTCGGCATTAATATCAAAGCCGATCACTTTTACTTTACGCGCAAATGCAAGCGCAATAGGTAATCCTACATAACCAAGTCCGATTACTGCAACTTTGGCTTTTTTGTTGAGAATATCGTTGTAAATGCTCATGGCAATTTATTGATTGGAGTTTCAGGATTTACGGTCTGGCTGACGAAGTGCATATATACGCTCAATCATGTCAACAACTTTCAACCCTTCCAGCGCATTTGTTGTAATTGATGTTTTTCCGCGCAACGCATCAACCACATTCTGAATTACAAAGTGATGGTTGTTGGCCGAACCTTTATACGCACCGTAATCGTTAGCCGGATTGGTTGGTGCAAGCTCCGGAAGTGTATAACCGTCAATATGGCAATACTCTACTTTGTCCATGTACTGCCCGCCAACTTTTACACTGCCTTTACTGCCAACTACCGTAATACTGCTTTCAAGATTTGTATCCCAAACAGCAGTTGAGAAGTTGATGCTGCCCATTCCGCCATTCACAAACTTAAAACTCACAAAACCGGAGTCTTCAAACTCTGTAAGACTGGCATGATTGAAGTCTGCAAAACGCGCCTGTATATTGTCGATATCACCAAACAACCAGTAAAGCAAATCAATCCAGTGCGAGAACTGAGTGAACAACGTTCCACCGTCAAGCTCCTGAACACCTTTCCAAGATCCGGCTTTGTAGTAACGCGCATCACGGTTCCAGTAGCAGTTCAACTGAACCATGTACACATCACCAATGATTTTTTGCTCAACTACTTCTTTCATCCAAACCGAAGGCGGCGAATATCGGTTTTGCATCACACAAAAAACCTGCTTTTGCTTGTCGAGTGCGGTGTGTATTATTTGCTCGCAATCACGGCGCGAAAGTGCCATGGGCTTTTCAACCACAACATGGCGACCGGCGGCAAGTGCTTTAAGAGCATGTGCTGCATGCAAACCATTGGGGGTGCATACATTCACCACTTCTACTTCAGGATGTGCCGAAAGCAATTCATCAACAGAAGTGTAAAAAGGCTCATTCAGCTCCGAAAGACCAAGCTGTTCTTTGGGGAGAATATCGCAAACAGCAGCAAGTTCAGTATCCGGATTGCGGCGCACCATTTCAGCGTGCCGCTTTCCGATATGCCCCTGACCAATAACTGCAAATTTTATAGGCTTACTCATAGCTTAGTTTTCGCGTTTGTGAACCGTGCCGTTTTCGAGCTGATAGGCTTCTTTGCTTTCCGGACAAACAGCGATTCCGTTTGTATCAAATTCGAGACGATGTCCATATTCACTCATCCAACCCATTTGCCGGGCAGGATTGCCAACCACAAGCGCATAAGCAGGAACCGTTTTGGTCACTACAGCGCCGGCACCAATAAAAGCAAATGCGCCAATATCATGCCCGCATACAATTGTTGCATTAGCACCAATGCTTGCTCCGCGGCCAACATGCGTTTTGGAATAATGCCCGCGTCTGTTTACCGCACTGCGCGGATTTACAACATTTGTAAAAACACAGGAAGGCCCAAGAAACACATCATCATCGCACGTAACACCCGTGTAAATGGACACGTTGTTTTGCACTTTTACATTGCGCCCGAGCACAACTTCAGGTGAAATAACAACGTTCTGCCCGATGTTGCAGTTCTCACCCAGCACACAGTTAGGCATGAGATGTGAGAAATGCCAGATTTTGGAGCCCCGGCCAATGACACAGCCATCATCAATAACAGCTGTGGGATGAGCATACCATTCGTTTTCCATAGTTTGCGAAAGAGGCTCAAAGATAGCCGTTTTCGGCACATCTGCGGCCAATTTCACAAGCCCGAAATCCAATTCAGGGCATTGCTTTCTTCTGTAAAAAATTTGCTGGGATTGACCGGCTGAAATATCCGAATGTAAAAATTAGCCATTTGCATGTGTATCCGGCTTTTTACCAGAATGGCCATTTTACCTACATACTGGCTGTATTCATTCGGCTCCGCCCAATATCGGAGAACTTTATTGGGTACCCGAAGCAATGAAACTTCACGCACATCAAACAACACATCAAAAACGCCGGAACCAATAAACGCAAGCGTCTTTTCGTTGTGAATTTTTAAGATTTCCAGTGAGAGTTCATCGTCAAGCTTTACACGCACATGCAACAAATTACCTTCATAACAAACAACATCCGCCATAAGCGTTTCATATTGTCCTACGGCTACTAATTGGGGTTGAAGCGTTTGCATATATCCGATTGCATGGAAAGGTATTATTTTTTAAGTTCATAATAAAATCACACTGATTTCAGCCACTCCAAAGCCCTTACCAAATCATTAAATATCAACATATTAATACCTTTCGGGATTTCTAACGCTCTGTTCGTAAGTACGGCTATTTTAGTGCCGCTCTTCGTATGTGGCAACAACAACGCTAACCTATTTGACAAATCAAATTCTGTATCCCGCAAATCAATCAGCGAAGGATATGCGCGGGCAGGTATCATTGCAGTCAATTTCCGCCGGTGACGCTCCAACTCGTTTGAATCCGGCTCGCTGTCGAGCAGTCTGATGTACAATAACGAATTGGTGAGACTTACTTCTGCAAGTTCAGTATAGAAGGTAGCGATATCAATTGATTTATTAAATGGCATAACCAATACTATCAAATGCTGCACCTATTTTGTGTTTTCCGCGCCCTGTTCGATGAGTTGAACGAATTCGCGGCCTGGCTGTAAAAGCATCACGATAAGTGACTTACTGATACATGCCTGTTCTGCTTTTGAGCCAGTCCAGAGCTCCTTCACAGTCATGAAAAACTCTGATCGGAACGGCAGGATGAGAACGCATCAGTACACTACTCAATAAACTTCTCGAAATCCGGCTCTGACTCGTTACTGCTATACCGTATGTGAAATGTCTTAACGTCAAATGTTCAACTGCTGTATGCAGTACATGATGACTCAAATCAAGCAACATTACATCTCCAATATCAATCAGCAATGCTTTGTACTCCGGCTTAAGCACCTGTTTAATTTCAATGTATAATTTCCGTGCAAGATCCGGTGTCAACTCATCATCAAACCAGATACTGATTTTCAGTATCTCATCCGTACACTGTTTTGTACGAATATCGATGGATTTCATTTCTGATGTCAAGACATTTTGCGTTAAGAACAAAACAAAATTACCTTCATCAATGACCACTATTTACGTTTTTTCGATAAGGTAACTTCATTCTCCGACCAACAACTTTAACAACCTGTTTATATTACCTGCAAAGCTGAAAAACAAAAAACAGGACTGCAATGCACATCCTGTTTAGTTATAAGGCCTACTGAAACGCTGTCAGCTTAGTGAACTAAGCCATTTTCGCGCATTTTCCTCTTCCGTGAAAATCTTTGTTGGTATTGTTGGCCTGTAAATACGAATGTAAAACATTGCTATTTGCTGCAGCACTTTTGAATTGACAAGTAATGCTACTCCTTTTTGGATATTCTGAAAAGGATCGTTTGTTGCATTATCACGCATCACTCCTGGCGGAATTTTCAGCAACGAAATACGCCGAACATCAAACAGAATGCCGATGCGTTTCTGCGCTAATAATTGTGCCGAGAGTTTATCAAAAATAACCCGCTTATGCTCATCCAGCATGGCGGCTGTAAGCTCTCCCTCAAATTCCACTTCGATATGCAAAATACAATCAACATTCAGTCGCACATGCGCAAACACAGCATAAAATGCATCTTGCTCTGACATCCGGGAGGCTAATTTCTTAACTGAAAGCTGATTTTACTTCTTCAAAAAAGCACGTTACTTCTTATCGAACTGACGATGATCTTTTTTGTAAAGTTCATCGCGATTCAAACTTTTGAAGTAATCGTAAGTGCGGCGTAATCCTTCGGCACGGTCAACTTTCGGCTCCCAGTTCAGTACTTTTCTGGCAACTGTAATATCAGGCTGGCGCTGCTTTGGATCATCTTGCGGAAGCGGATGATACACCACTTTCTGAGTTGTTCCGGTGAGTTTAATGATCTCCTCGGCAAAATCAGCAATGGTAATTTCCTGCGGATTACCAACATTCACCGGCTGCACATAATCACTCATCAGCAAACGGTAAATACCTTCAACAAGATCGTCCACATAGCAAAATGAACGTGTTTGTGATCCGTCGCCAAAAATGGTAAGATCTTCGCCGCGAAGTGCCTGCCCGATAAATGCCGGAAGCACGCGGCCATCGTTCAAACGCATTCGCGGACCGTATGTATTGAAGATGCGGACAATGCGGGTTTCCAGACCATGATAGGTATGATACGCCATGGTCATCGCCTCCATAAAACGCTTGGCTTCATCATAAACACCACGCGGGCCAATCGGATTTACATTGCCCCAGTAATCTTCGGTTTGCGGATGCACCATTGGATCTCCGTAAACTTCTGATGTTGATGCAACCAGAATCCGCGCCTTTTTTACTCGCGCAAGTCCAAGCAGGTTGTGTGTACCAAGCGAGCTGACCTTTAATGTCTGAATCGGAATTTTCAGGTAATCAATAGGGCTGGCCGGCGATGCAAAATGCAGAATATAGTCCAGTTCGCCGGGAACGTGTACAAACTTCGATACATCATGATGATAAAACTCGAACTGCTCCAGGTGAAACAAATGTTCGATATTTTTCAAATCACCGGTAATCAGATTGTCCATACCGATAACATGACAGCCTTCTGCAATAAACCTGTCGCAAAGATGCGAACCCAGAAAGCCGGCTGCTCCGGTAATTAAAACACGTTTGCGTGTAGTGCTCATAGTTTATTTAATTGAGAACAACGGCACGACCGATGCTCGCATAGTAGAATCCGTTTTCAGCCATCTGATCAAGACCATACAGATTTCGGCCGTCGAAAATGGCGGCGTTGGTCATCAGTTCTTTGATACGAACAAAATCTGGCGTACGGAATAAGCTCCATTCGGTGCAGATAACGAGAGCATCGGCACCTTTCAGTACTGCATACTCATCCATGCCGTATTCAATTTTATCGTTCAGCAAACGGCTTACATTATTCATTGCTTCCGGATCGTATGCTGAAACAGATGCTCCGGCTTTCAGTAATTCGTCGATGATGTACAATGCCGGAGCTTCGCGGATATCGTCGGTATCAGGCTTAAAAGCCAGCCCCCAGATGGCAATTTTTTTGCCCTGAAGATTACCGTCGAAAAACTTGTTCAGCTTCGGAATGATGATTGTTTTCTGGTTCTCGTTGATGCTCATTACCGCTTCGAGAATCCGCATTTCCTGATTCACTTCCGAAGCCGATTTGGCCAATGCCTGAACATCTTTCGGGAAACAGCTTCCGCCGTATCCGATGCCCGGAAACAAAAAGCGCTTCCCGATACGATCATCAGATCCGATACCAATTCGCACTTTGTCAACATCAGCCCCAACACGTTCGCACAAGTTGGCAATCTCATTCATGAAGGTAATCTTGGTGGCCAGAAATGCATTGGCGGCATACTTGGTCAGCTCTGCCGATTTCTCATCCATGAAAATAATCGGATTTCCCTGACGAACGTATGGCTTGTACAGCTCTTCCATCAGCTTACGCGCCTTTTCGCTTTCGGTACCAATTACCACACGATCGGGCTTGAGGAAATCATCAACTGCAAAACCTTCGCGCAAAAACTCCGGATTTGAAACGACATCAAATTCTGTTTTGCAGTTTTCGGCAATTGCAGCGCGTACTTTTTCGGCTGTACCAACCGGTACTGTACTCTTATCAACTATAATTTTGTATTCGGTAATCAAAGTACCAAGCTGACGTGCTACACCAAGTACATAAGAAAGATCGGCAGAGCCGTCTTCGCCGGGAGGTGTGGGCAATGCCAGAAAAATGATCTGTGCTTTCTCAATTGCCTGTACAAGATCAGTTGTAAATTTCAACCGGCCCTGCTTGATGTTGCGCTCAAAAAGCACATCCAGATGCGGCTCATAAATAGGAATAATGCCGTTACGCATCTTCTCTACTTTACCGGCATCAATATCTACGCAGATAACATGATTTCCCGTTTCGGCCAGGCATGTGCCGGTTACAAGACCGACATAGCCGGTACCTACTACTGCAATATTCATATCGCTGAAATAGTTTTTTAGGATTAACGATTCACAAACTCAAGCACACTGTCGGTAATCAACTTCAGTGTGTCCTGATCCAGTTCTGTGTGAATCGGAAGTGATACAACAGATGCACAAAGCTTTTCAGTTACCGGAAAATCACCTTCACGGTAACGATCATCGCGATAAGCTTTCTGCAGGTGCAGCGGCACTGGGTAATAAATCATGGTAGGGATTCCGCGTTCTGCCATAAAATCACGGAAAGCCTGACGATCAACACCAACAAGCTGAAGCGTGTATTGGTGAAAAACATGATCGCTGTGTTTTACGCGGGCAGGAATAATAAGTTTCGGATTGTTGCCAAGTGCAGTATCATACCACGCAGCAGCCGCATTTCGTGCTTTCGCATAGTTGTCGAGATGACGCAACTTAATACGTAAAATAGCGGCCTGAATGCTGTCGAGGCGTGAGTTTACACCAATAGAATCATGGTAATACTGAACGCTCTGTCCGTGGTTGGCAATCATGCGCATCTTGTCTGCAAGCTGATCGCTGTTGGTGTAAATTGCACCGCCGTCGCCGTAACAACCGAGATTTTTTGAAGGGAAAAACGAGGTGCAGCCAATGGTACCGATTGTACCGGCTTTGGCTACTCGTCCATCGCTGAATGTATAGTTTGAGCCAATCGCCTGAGCGGTGTCTTCTATAACAAACAAATTATGCTTTTCGGCCAGTTGCATAATGCGCTCCATATCGGCACACTGGCCAAACAGATGCACCGGAACAATGGCTTTGGTTTTGGGTGTAATGGCACGTTCAATGGCTTCAACATCAATGTCCATTGTTCCCGGATATACATCAACAAGAACCGGAGTAAGTCCAAGCAGCGCAATTACTTCGGCTGTGGCAACATAGGTAAAATTGGCGGTAATCACTTCATCGCCCGGCTTGAGGTCAAGCGCCATCATGGCTATCTGCAGCGCATCGGTACCATTGGCACACGGAATAACGTGCTTTACGCCAAGATAAGCCTCGAGTTCAGCCTTGAACTCTTTTACTTCAGGGCCATTGATATAGGCCGATGAACGAATTACACCAAGCACTGCGGCATCAATTTCTGCCTGAATGTGCTCATACTGGCTGAGTAAATCAACCATTTGTATTTTTTTTGTCGCCTGTTGCATAAAGCCGGAGCAAAAAATGTGAACGGTAAACTATCTTTCACCGGTCGGATAAATTACCCGAAGCCGGAAACGGCACGAAGATAGGTATTTTACCCCGCCCAAAGGCTTTCTGCAAGGTAGCAGCAACCGTTTTTGCATATCTTTACAAACAATGATTCGCAACCTCTTTTTATTGCTTTCAGCCGCTGTAATCAGCTCTTCGGGCTTCGCACAGCAAAGTGTTAAAGATTCAGTCATTAGCTGTGTCGGTTTCGGCTTTTCGTATGCTCCGCAAATGCCGGGCGGCGATCTGGCCAACAGATTCGGAAATAATTCTAACGTTGGCGTTAACTTTTGGGGGAAAACACATAAAAACTATTGGTTTGGTTTTCAATGGAACTATCTTTTCAGCCAAAATCTAAAAGAACTCGGAGTACTTGACAGTATAGCTACGAGCGATGGATTGGTCATTAATAAAGAAGGAAAATATTCAGACGTACAGATGTATCAGCGCGGATTCGCGGTATATCTCACCGCCGGAAAAATATTCTCAAAAGGCTTGGGGCCAAATCCCAATTGCGGTATCATGCTCACCGGAAGTGCGGGCTATATTCAACACCGTATCAGGATTATTGACAATGGCAGTCTAACGCCCCCGCTTTCCGACAATTACCTTAAGGGGTACGACAGGCTAACCGGCGGATTGTTGCTGCAGGAGTTTCTGGGCTACTGGTTCATGAGCAAAAACAAACGCATCAACTTTTACGGCGGACTTGAATGTACACAAGGAATTACGCGCAGCCTGCGCTCGTGGGATTATGATCTTATGCGCCCAGATACTCAGCAGCGCCTTGATCTGCTCTGGGGAATTCGTGTAGGCTGGAATATCCCCATTTACCGCAGGCCCGCCCGCGATTATTATTATTACTGATTATGCGGGGTATCTACACGCTCAGTATTTATCTCTACCGCGCAGCTATCGGAATTGCTGCATTGTTTATCCCAAAGGCTAAATTATGGGTAAACGGACGGCGGAACTGGGAGCAACAACTGAGCGAAAAACTTCGTACTAATTCATCGCCGGTAGTTTGGATGCACTGTGCATCGTTGGGCGAATTTGAGCAAGGCCGACCGATTCTCGAAGCGCTGCGGGTTGAAAAGCCCGGTCATCAACTTCTGCTGACTTTTTTTTCTCCATCGGGCTATGAAGTGCGGAAGAATTTCGCCGGCGCCGATATTATCTGCTACCTGCCAGCCGATACGCCCCGGAATGCGCAGCGTTTTCTGGAACTGGTTCAGCCCGAAGTCGCAATTTTTATTAAGTATGAATTTTGGCTGAACTACCTGCACGAGCTGCGCAGCAGAAAAATTATGCATCTGCTTATTGCCGGAATTTTCAGGCCATCACAAGCGTTCTTTAAACCATGGGGGGGAATTTTCCGGGATGCGCTGCGCGGCTATTCGCATGTTTTTGTGCAGGATGCGCAGTCGGAAAAACTGCTGGCTGGATTGCAGCTAAGGAATTTCAGCGGGGGGGGCGATCCGCGCTTCGATCGGGTTGCAGCAATTGCAGCAGAACCACGAAGCATTCCGGTTGCCGAAGCTTTTGTTCAGAATGCAGCAATCACAATTGTTGCCGGAAGCACCTGGCCTGCCGATGAACAACTGCTCATTCCGGCACTTGCCGAACACTTTCGCAAAAACACCAAATTGCTGATCGCCCCGCATGAACTTGGCGAAACACACCTGAGCAGTATCGAACAACAGCTCACTGCCGCCGGAATTGATAGTAAAAAATACATCCGCTTTTCGGCAGCAACTCCCGAAACTGCATCCGGATGCCAAGTACTGATTATTGATAATATTGGAATGCTTTCGGCACTCTACAGATTCGGAAAAATTGCCTATATCGGAGGCGGTTTCGGAAAAAGTATTCACAACACCCTCGAAGCTGCTGTATATGGAATCCCGGTTATTTTCGGCCCTAAACACAAAAAATTTAACGAGGCACTTGGACTGATTAGTAGTGGTGGCGGCTTTCCGGTTAATTCTGCTGAAGAATTAAAACTTGTCCTCAATCAACTTATCTCGAATGAATCAGTTCGTTCTGATGCTGGGAAAAAGGCTGGTGATTTCGTGCAGTCTAACCTTGGTGCCACTGAAATGGCAATGAAATTACTTCGTAATTAATTGATGAGAAAATCCTTCTCGTTAATCATTAAATACCCACGAAATACCCAAACGCAAAGCCAGATCATTGTGCGGATAACGCGGTGCCAGATAATATTTCCGTCCAAATAATCCAGCATTTACGTGATCTGCTTTTATGAAAACTCGAACTGGTTTGATGCGAATACTGATCCACGGATCGAGGTAAAGATAGTTGCCAATCTCCTGCGAATTCTGCAGATAGAATTGAGCAATATTGGGATTGTAAGCCTGAGCAAAATAACCTGAAAACCATTCGGCATCTGTTCCTGCCTGCATCAATAAGGCTCGTTTAAATAGTCGGAACTCAAAATAAATTGATTGGCGCAGTACAAACTCAGGCAAGCGGATAACAGAACTTTCCGGCAATTTATTCCACTGGGCAGAGCCTCGCCAGTGAAACTTCATGTAGTTCAGCGTATGTGAAAGTTCAATCCGAACTGCATTCACATTTCCGTTCAATTGTGCGGGTAACCGTGTTGTATCGAAATAAACAGGTTTACTGTAATTATAAAAATCTGCAGCAAGCTGAATCCATGAATATGATTTATGGCTGCCCAGCATTACCGAAGCTCCGGCTCTTGCAATTCCTTCCTGCGAAAAATTATTTACCCAACGAAAATGATTGCCTGAATAATGCCGGGCAAGGTACACCGGCTGCAGTTGCGAAATCTCAGCGCTGGCCTGCATCACCAGCGATTTTACAAGAATTGTTTTATCAGCTGCGTTAACTCGGAACCGGAAATCTCCCGTATTCTCTCCCGAAAAAACATACCAACCATCAGCCTCGATACTTCTCAACAACATAGCACCAGGCTTGGCCAATCTTACCATGCCTTCTGCATATAAATTCTGAAAATCGTGTCTGATCGTGTCGTTTCTTAGTCGGCCTGTTTCATGTCTAACACCAATTGAACCTGATATCGGATAAACTGTTTCTTGCCACGATGGGAAGAGCTCAAGAGCAACAGCATTACTCAGCCTCCAAAGACTGGAAGAATCAGCTGTTTCAATAGAATCGAGGAAAATATTTTCATAAAAGCCCGAATCGGGATTCTGATCAAAATACCAGGCAGATTCATCTTTGAATTGCAAGGTATGTGTTAAAGCTACCCGCGGACGAATAATCTGCTTAACTTTTATCGTATCGCGATCATCCAGACTATCGCCGCGAATAACCAGCGTATCAATTACAGTTCCGAAAGCAAAATATTGTTTTACCCGTCCGCTCCTCACACGCTGGCGACTATCGGCATCAAGTAAATTAACTGCAACCAGCCGGCGATCAAGCTGCACGGCATTTTCAAATGATGAAAGTTGCTTAATGCCTCCATTTTCCTGGGCATTTACACCTGTCCAGTAGAAATCGCCGGTTAATGCGTATCGGTTTGCCGCCGACCAGTACCAGCCATTGAGCCGGAAACTGGTATTGTTTGTTTGCTGCCGGCTGTAAAAACCTTCAGCACGTTGCCGCAAAAATCCAAATGTGATATTACAATTAGGTCCAAAGTTGTGAGCGTGAAGCACTTCTGTATCACTTGCACGGCGCTGTCCAACAACGTAACGGATAAGGGTGTACGGTTTTTTCGAGGTATAAAAGATTCTGTTTTGATCCGAATAGCCGAAAAAAGCATAACTACTGTTTTGTCGTCTGAATGCATCAGCAGATACTCCCGGAAATTGAAACAATAAAGAGGGAGCTCCAAAATTCCCCAGAGCCAGATGGCGATAACCGGTAAACTGAAATCCATCGAGGCGAGTAGTTATCGGATAGAGCTCAATAATTTTTCCTCCGGCAACAAAAACTTCTTCCCGAAAGCGATAATGCTTGGTAGAATCAATAGGAATACTGGTGGTATCTTTCTTAGGAACCCTGTTATTTTGTTGACTGAAAACAGAAAAGGGGGAAAGCAAAAGCAGTATCCCGGTAACGAGGAGATAAAATCGAAGCCGGGGGTTTTGCATAATCATAATTACAGAATGCAAAAATAGGAGTTAAGGGCAGACGAAGAACAGGAAATGGTATAAAATGAGAAACCCCGGTTGTAAACAACCGGGGTTTCATCTAAAACTGGCAGCGACATACTCTCCCACCTTGTAGGGCAGTACCATCTGCGCAATCGGGCTTAACTTCTCTGTTCGATATGGGAAGAGGTGATCACCGATGCTATAGCCACCATGAATCTTTACAATTCTATGAAATAACATATTGGAAGAAAATACACCAAAAGTGGGCACCAAAGAAAGTCATTCGAGCAATTAGTACTACTCGGCTTTGACATTACTGCCTTTACACCTGTAGCCTATCAACGTCATCGTCTATAACGGCTCTTCAGGGAGATCTCATCTTGAGGCGAGCTTCGCACTTATATGCTTTCAGCGCTTATCTCAACCAAACGTAGCTACCCTGCGCTGCACCTAGGCGGCACAACAGGTACACTAGAGGTTTGTCCGACTCGGTCCTCTCGTACTAGAGTCAGGCCCTCTCAAATCTCCAACGCCCACTACAGATAGGGACCGAACTGTCTCACGACGTTCTGAACCCAGCTCGCGTGCCACTTTAATCGGCGAACAGCCGAACCCTTGGGACCTTCTCCAGCCCCAGGATGTGACGAGCCGACATCGAGGTGCCAAACCACTCCGTCGATGTGAGCTCTTGGGAGTGATCAGCCTGTTATCCCCGGCGTACCTTTTATCCTATGAGCGATGGCCCTTCCATGCGGAACCACCGGATCACTTTATCCTACTTTCGTACCTGCTCGACTTGTCGGTCTCACAGTCAAGCACCCTTATGCTAATGCACTCTACGCACGGTTACCAAGCGTGCTGAGGGTACCTTTGAAAGCCTCCGATACTTTTTTGGAGGCGACCACCCCAGTCAAACTACCCACCATGCAATGTCCTCCCGTGAAGGAGTTAGAACTCAAGTAAACAAAGGGTGGTATTTCAAGGTTGACTCCACAACCCCTAGCGAGGCCGCTTCATAGTCTCCCACCTATCCTACACATTATTTACCCAAGTTCAATGCAAAGTTATAGTAAAGGTGCACGGGGTCTTTCCGTCCCGTAGCGGGTACTCGGTATCTTCACCGAGACTCCAATTTCACAGGGCTCGTGGCTGAGACAGTGGAGCGATCGTTACACCATTCGTGCAGGTCGGAACTTACCCGACAAGGAATTTCGCTACCTTAGGACCGTTATAGTTACGGCCGCCGTTTACTGGGGCTTCGATTCAAAGCTTCGCATTGCTGCTAACCTCTCCTCTTAACCTTCCAGCACCGGGCAGGTGTCAGGCCTTATACGTCATCTTTCGATTTTGCAAAGCCATGAGTTTTTGATAAACAGTCGCCGCTCCCATTTCTCTGCGACCCTCCGAAGAGGGCACCCCTTATCCCGAAGTTACGGGGTTAATTTGCCTAGTTCCTTAGCCACGGCTCACCCTAGCGCCTTAGTATACTCTACTTGTCTACCTGTGTCGGTTTGCGGTACGGGCGGCTTACGACTGAAGCATAGAGGTTTTTCTTGGAAGTCTGATTAGGATCACTATCCCTTCGTCCGAAGACTCCAGGTACTATCACGTTCGAACCCAGCTGCGGATTTGCCTACAGCCGGTAATCTACACGCTTTAACGTGGTATACCGTAACCACGCGGATCTTTCACTACTCCGTCACCCCATAGCATCGTAAGCCGGTATTGGAATATTAACCAATTGGCCATCATCTACGCCCTTCGGCTTCGACTTAGGTCCCGACTAACCCTGATCCGATTAACGTTGATCAGGAAACCTTAGACTATCGGCGGGCAGGTTTCTCACCTGCCTTATCGTTACTTATGCCTACATTTGCTTTTCCTGACGCTCCAGCAAAGCTCACGCTTTACCTTCAGTGCAGCAGGAATGCTCCCCTACCACTCTTTCGAGTCCATAGCTTCGGTACTGTGTTTGATGCCCGATTATTATCCACGCCCAACCGCTCGACCAGTGAGCTGTTACGCACTCTTTAAATGAATGGCTGCTTCCAAGCAAACATCCTGGCTGTCACAGCAGTCGGACCACGTTTTAACAACTTAACACAGATTTGGGGACCTTAGCTGATGGTCTGGGTTCTTTCCCTCTCGCCCACGGACCTTAGCACCCGCGGGCTCACTCCCGAGTATATATTGCAGCATTCGGAGTTCATCAGGGTTTGGTAGGCGGTGAAGCCCCCTAGCCCAATTGGTAGCTCTACCTCTGCAATACTCAACCTCGAGGCTGTTCCTAAAAACATTTCGGGGAGTACGAGCTATTTCCCAGTTTGATTAGCCTTTCACCCCTACCCACAGCTCATCCGAAAGCTTTTCAACGCTTACCGGTTCGGACCTCCAGAAGGTGTTACCCTTCCTTCATCCTGGCCATGGGTAGATCACAAGGTTTCGCGTCTACCCCCACTAACTAAACGCCCTATTCAGACTTGCTTTCGCTTCGGCTGCGGACCTGAAGTCCTTAACCTTGCTAGTGAGGAGTAACTCGTAGGCTCATTATGCAAAAGGCACGCAGTCATCCACACATGGTGGACTCCTACAGCTTGTAAGCGCACGGTTTCAGGTTCTATTTCACTCCGTTGTTCACGGTTCTTTTCACCTTTCCTTCACAGTACTTGTTCGCTATCGGTCTCTCAGGAGTATTTAGCCTTACCGGATGGTGCCGGCAGATTCCCACAAGGCGTCTCCGACCTCGCGGTACTCAGGATACTGCTAACCTATGCAATCTTACGTGTACGGGACTATCACCCTGTGTTGTGCTACTTTCCAGAAGACTTCCACTTTAATTACATAGATACATTGCAGTCCTACAACCCCAACATTGCCGAAACAATGTTGGTTTAGGCTGTTCCCCTTTCGCTCGCCACTACTTAGGGAATCACTATTTGTTTTCTTTTCCTCCGGGTACTTAGATGTTTCAGTTCTCCGGGTTGGCGTTTTCACGATCTATCTTCAATAGACCAGGTTGCCCCATTCGGAAATCTGCGGATCACGGGTTATTTCCACCTCCCCACAGCATATCGCAGGTAATCACGTCCTTCATCGCCTCTGAGAGCCAAGGCATCCTCCATGCGCCCTTGCTTACTTTCTTTGTATCTACTTTTGTTGTATTTTCTTACCAATATGTCAAAGAACTGTTTCCCTTGCGTGGGAAGATGTGGAGAATAACGGATTCGAACCGATGACCCCCTGCGTGCAAGGCAGGTGCTCTAGCCAGCTGAGCTAATTCCCCAAAACAAGCGTGTAAGTAGTCCCGAGCAGATTTGAACTGCTGACCCCTACATTATCAGTGTAGTGCTCTAACCAACTGAGCTACGGGAC
>CALRTD020000001.1:37500-40002 GCA_943371015.1 Synechococcus sp. UW140
AGCATTTCTGTTTGTGCTGCCCCGAGGGCAAGACAGTTTACACGTATGTTTTTTTCTTTCAGTTCCTCTGCAAGCAGTTCTGATAAGTTAGCTAATGCAGCTTTAGAGGAACTGTAGGCCGAGAGTCCCGGAAACTTGGAGCTGCCTTGTACCCCGCCCATACTGCTTATGTTTACTATGTGTGCAGGTGATTCATGTTGCTGCAATAACGGAAGCAACTGCTGCATAAGCTGAAAAGGGCCAAATACATTTACTTCATATATGTATGTAAGTTCGGCAGTTGTGATTTCGGTGAAAGGTTTATTCAGTAAAGCACCAGCATTATTTACAAGCGCATCAAGGTATGGTACAATGCTGAGCACTTTGCTGCGCAGCTCTGCGGCGGCATTTTCTCCGGACAAATCAAACGGCAGCGTATGAATTGCGGCACGGGGATTTGCTTCTGTAATACTTGTACTGAGTTGGCGTAACGCTGTAACGTTGCGTGAAACTGCAATAACTGTGTGACCTTGGGTAGTTAAGATACGTGCGAGCTCGGCACCGATTCCGCGGCTTGCGCCGGTGATTAATATGTTCATGTGAGTTGTGCCGGATTTTTCCGGGATAACGAAATTACGTTGTGCGGATATACGTAACGCATTTTAACCTGCGTTTTATGTGAGTTGGCTTTACAATTGCAACAGCTTTGTATCTTTATGCTTATGAAACGTGCTTATTTTTTCTTGACTTTACTTTTTGCTGTAATCGCAAACAGTGCATTTGCACAACCCGTTAACGAAACTGATGAGCCTGAAGCTTATCGTCCGCCGTTTGTTGACAAACTAGTTGTAGGTGGCGGGCTGGGCCTTCAGTTTGGCAATTTTACATTTATAGATGTATCTCCGATGGTTGGTTATAAGGTGCTGGATCGCTTGATTTTTGGAATTGGGGGAACATACCGCTATTATCGTGAACGTGATCCTCAGTTTTCTACAACGCTTCGTGCCAATATTATTGGAGGCAGTGTTTGGGGGCGGGGATTTATTCTTGAAAATCTTTACGTTCACGCCGAGTACGAAGCGCTGCGCATGGAAATCATAGGTGGTACAAACCGCAGAGGTATTCTGATGAATTATGCGCTTGTAGGACCAGGATATACTCAGCAGTTTGGTCCGAGAGCTTCGAGCTTTGTTTCATTTTTGTTTCCTGTTTATTCGCGCAGCACGATTCCGAACTATTCGGTTTACCGTATTCCGATCATCCGCTTTGGTTTTATGTTTGACATAGGCGGTAATCAGTAACAGGCATTTTAATAAACACCGGGAATTTTTTAGCGTTTTGATTTTGGTATATTGGTTCACCAAAACCAATTTCAAAATTACATGCGCAGTTTATTCATTGCACTGGCCTTTTTTGTGCCAGCTTCAGCATTTGCATTTACAGAAGATCGCCTTCCGAAGAATCCTTATCAGGCTTATTTTAATGAGGCGTATCAGCTTTATCCGCAATTGAAACGCGGTTCGCTGGAAGCTGTGGCATTTGTGAACACACGCTTTCAGCATTTAGATACGTCTGTTGCCGAAAGCTGCACCGGAATGCCGCGTGCGTGGAGTGTGATGGGGTTGATGGAAGACGGGAAAAATTGGTTTACTCCGAATCTGCTGAATATTGCTGCTGCAGCGCAGGTAAGTCCAGAGCAAATAAAAACGGATGCACGAACGGCAATTCTGGCCTATGCCTCTGCTTTACATCAAGCAATAAATACTCATGGAATAACTCAACAGGATGAAATCGAAATGCTCGATTTGCTTACTTCCCTGAATGAGTTTCCTGTAGCTGCACTTCCTGTAACTGCGGAAAATTATCAGTTGTTTCTTCAGCGAAGTTATGTTCACGATGTATGGCTGTATGATGTGTATTGTTTTGTGAATGATCCTGAAAAAGCGGCTGCCTATAATTTCGAGACATGGACAATTGATGGTGAAGATCTGTTCGGCAGCAATTTGAAACTACTGAGCGCTGCTCATGTCACACTAAGCAGAGATCGCTTGCCTGCAGCCGAAAATTATACTTATCAGAAAGAATTTATTAATCGTCCGCGCGAATGCTTTGGTTATATCAGAAACAGTGCGCCTGTAAACAATAATCTTCTCTCGCCCGACTATGGTCCGGCACTTTGGAATCAGGCAGCTTCCTGCAATTTCAGTTCGCGAAACAGTGTGGCTGTTTCGGCAGTTACCATTCATACCGTGCAGGGAAGTTATGCGGGTTGTATTTCGTGGTTTCAGAATTGTGCGGCTGGTGTAAGTGCGCATTATGTTGTGCGTTCGAGCGATGGGCAGGTGACACAGATGGTTTACGAATCGCAGAAAGCATGGCACGTTGGCACTGAAAATCCTTATACTGTTGGTATTGAGCATGAGGGTTATGTTACTAATCCTGCCTGGTACACAACGGCAATGTATCAATCATCGGCCGATCTGACGCGCGATATTTGTCAGGACAACAACATAGATGAAATGC
>CALRTD020000002.1:0-36916 GCA_943371015.1 Synechococcus sp. UW140
CCATCAAGGCAAAATTCGCAGGTGTTTAAAGTGTCTTTAGGTGCTTTAAGTCCCCACGCATGTTTTTTGCTGTGCGGTTCATGAGAAACCTGATCAAAACTGGTTACAACTGGTGGCGGGATATAGGTGTTGTACTGAAATGCTGAATCATCGGAAGGCGAATAGGGCTTGTAACCATATCGTGTTCCAAATACCTGAGTTGCATAATACTTTCCTGTCTTTAAGTTGTAAGTAACAGCTACTCCTGTGAACTCATACTCAGGCGTGATAATATTTTGATAATGTCCGGGCGAATTTACCCAACCGTTCACCATATCGTTAGCTAACTGGCCATACGTGCTGTTGATATGAGTAGCGTTTCCTAGTTTGCTGTTTTTATCTTTTAAAGGAACAAATGCATATGTGTAAAGGCAGTTTTCTCCTACAGAAGAAAATCCTGTCCCACCGCAATAATCCACACGATCTGAGGGAGCATATCGGTTTGGAATCCCTTGCTCATTGTGAGTAAGTTTGTTTACCGAATCCATATAAGCTGTGTGAAGAACAGCAGCTTTGTAGAGAATAAGATCGTTTCTTAGTGGTTTTAATTGATGAGCTATTCGTACACTATCAACTCCGATTTTTACAAGGTGTTCTAAGTATTTAATATTAGCTCCAGCCTGAGGCAATATATCATCAGGCGATTGCGCAAAGCTATTTACACCAACTAGTAAAAACAGGGTTAGCAGTAAACGAAAATGCATACTTACAGGGTTTTTACAAATATACCCTGAAACAGCCAGAGTGAAAAATCAATACCCCAATACCGGACTCAGCCAGCGCTCAGCTTCTTCAATACTCCAGCCTTTTCGTTTTGCATAATCTTCGACTTGGTCTTTTCGGATTTTGCCTACACCGAAGTAATGACTTTCGGGATGCGCAATGTACAAACCTGAAACAGCTGCTGTTGGTAGCATGGCAAGACTTTCGGTAAGTGTAATGCCTGAATTTTTTTCGGCATTCAGCAAACTGAACAGCGTGAGTTTTTCGGTGTGATCGGGTTGTGCGGGATAGCCCGGAGCGGGGCGAATACCGCTGTAGGCTTCGCCGATGAGTTCTTCGTTGCTGAATTGCTCGGCGGGTGCATAGCCCCAGAACTCTTTGCGGACACGCTCGTGCAGGTGTTCTGCAAATGCTTCGGCGAGGCGGTCGGCGAGGGCTTTGAGCATGATGGCGCTGTAGTCGTCATGTTGTGCTTCAAACTCTGCTACTTTGGCATCAATTCCGATGCCCGTGGTTACGGCGAATCCGCCGATGTAATCTTTTTTACCGCTTGCTGCGGGTGCAACAAAATCAGCAAGTGCCACATTGGCTTGTGCAGCCGGTTTGCGTGTTTGCTGGCGAATGCTGTGGAACTTTGCAGCGGCCTCCGTTCGCGTTTCATCAGTATAAACTGTAATGTCATCGCCCGAAGCATTTGCCGGCCAGAGACCAATTACTCCGCGTGCGCGCAGCCATTTTTCTTCAATCAGCTTTTTCAGCATTTGCTGCGCATCGTTGAAGAGCTTTTGTGCTTCGGTGCCGCGTTCTGCATCATTCAGAATTTTCGGATAGCTGCCTTTCATTTCCCAGCTGTGGAAGAAAGGTGTCCAGTCGATATACGGCACTAATTTTTCGAGCGGATAATCGTCGAGCGCTGTAATACCGGGCTGTTTTGGCGCCGCAATCTCAAAATCATTCCAGTTGATTTTGAATTTATTTTGCTGCGCTTCGTTCAGCGAAATAAATTTATCGGCTGAGTTTGCGCGCGAGTTTTGTTCGCGCACACGTTCGTAATCGGCATTCAAATCTTTCACCAAAGCATCGTGCTGTTCGGCGGAGAGTAAGGCTGTTGCTACCGGTACGCTTCGCGATGCATCATTAACATGAATAACCGGATGCGCATAATGCGGTGCAATTTTTACAGCAGTATGCACACGCGATGTTGTTGCTCCGCCAATGAGCAGCGGCGTGGTAAATCCGAGGCGACTCATCTCTTTGGCCACATGCACCATTTCATCAAGCGATGGGGTGATGAGTCCGCTGAGACCAATAATGTCAGCATTCTCCGCTTTGGCGCGTTCCAGAATTTTATCGGCAGGAACCATTACGCCCATATCCACAATTTCGAAATTGTTGCAGGCCAATACAACGCCAACAATGTTTTTGCCAATGTCGTGTACATCGCCTTTTACCGTTGCTAGCAAAACTTTTCCGGCTGAGTGGTTGCTGCCGGCTGCTTTTTCGGCTTCGAGATAGGGAGTAAGGTATGCAACAGCTTTTTTCATTACCCGCGCACTCTTCACCACCTGCGGTAAAAACATTTTTCCGGCGCCAAACAAATCGCCAACCACATTCATGCCATCCATGAGCGGGCCTTCAATTACTTCAAGCGATTTGCTGTATTGCTGGCGAGCTTCTTCAACATCAATATCAATATAGTCGGTAATGCCTTTTACAAGTGAATGTGTGAGACGTGAGCCAACATCACCTTTTCGCCATTCCTCATCTTTTTCAGCCTTCTTCATTCCGCCTTCGCCTTTCAGTTGTTCGGCATAGGTGATCAGGCGTTCAGTGGCATCATCGCGGCGATCAAGCAAAACATCTTCAACACGCTCGAGCAGGTCTTTCGGAATTTCATCATACACCTGAAGCTGAGCCGGGTTTACAATGCCCATGTCCATGCCGTGTTTGATGCCGTGATACAGAAATGCAGCGTGTATAGCTTCGCGCACATGATCGTTACCGCGGAACGAGAACGAAACATTGCTCACGCCGCCGCTTACTTTTGCAAACGGAAGATTTTCTTTGATCCATTTTGTAGCAAGGAAAAAATCAAGTGCATTGCGGCGGTGTTCTTCCATGCCGGTAGCTACCGGGAAAATATTCGGATCGAAAATAATATCCTGCGGAGGGAAATGAACTTGCTGTGTAAGTATATCGTAAGCGCGTTTACAAATATCAATTCGTCTTTGATAAGTATCCGCTTGTCCGGCTTCATCAAACGCCATTACAATAACAGCAGCGCCGTAGCGGCGGATGAGTTTGGCCTGACGGATAAATTCGGCTTCGCCCTCTTTCATCGAAATCGAATTCACAATGGCTTTGCCTTGCACGCGCTTGAGACCGGCTTCAATAACCGGCCATTTCGATGAATCGATCATTACCGGAACGCGGGCAATATCAGGCTCGGCGGCAACAAGATTAAGGAAACGCACCATTGCGCCTTCTGAATCGAGCATGCCTTCGTCCATGTTCACATCAATTACCTGTGCGCCACCTTCTACCTGATCGCGGGCAATGGCAAGTGCTTCGTCGTATTTTTCTTCGGTAATGAGACGTGCAAATTTACGTGAGCCGGTAACGTTTGTGCGTTCGCCCACATTCATGAAATTACTTTCGGGACGAAGCGTAACCGGTTCAAGTCCGCTCAGTTTCATGTGTTGCGGCAACTGCGGAATGGTGCGCGGTTTTGTTTGTGCTGCCAGCCGTGCAATTTCGCGGATATGATCGGGCGTTGTGCCGCAGCATCCGCCCACAATATTTACAAAGCCGTTTTGCAGAAAGTCATTCATCTGATGCCCCATCTGCTCAGGCGTTTCATCGTATTCGCCAAACTGGTTGGGCAGTCCGGCATTGGGGTAACAGCTTACAAAAAACGGTGCTTTCTGCGAAAGCTCTTCGATGTACGGACGCATCTGTGCTGCGCCCAGCGCGCAGTTCAGGCCAACGCTCAGCAAATCGATGTGTGCAACCGAATTCAGAAACGCTTCAGTGGTTTGTCCTGAAAGTGTTCGTCCGCTGGCATCTGTAATGGTTCCCGAAACCATTACCGGCAAACGAATACCGCGCTGCTCGGCAATTGTATCAATCGCAAACAAAGCTGCTTTGGCATTGAGCGTATCAAAAATAGTTTCAACCAGCAGCAACTGAGAGCCGCCATCGAGCAGACCGTTTATTTGTTCGGTATAAGCAGCAACCAAAATATCAAAATCAACAGCGCGGAAGCCCGGATCGTTTACATCAGGCGAGAGTGATGCAGTGCGGTTGGTAGGCCCCATTGCACCGGCAACAAACCGGTTGCGGCCGGTTTTTGCGGTGTATTCATCCGCAGCCTGACGGGCAAGTTTTGCAGCTTCAAAATTTAGTTCATACGCCAGCTCCTCCATGTTATAATCAGCCAGCGAAATGCGCTGCGCGTTGAAGGTGTTGGTTTCAATAATATCGGCGCCGGCTTCGAGATATTCGCGGTGAATATCGAGAATGATTTGCGGCTGCGTGAGTACGAGCAAATCGTTGTTGCCTTTGAGGTCGTGTGCCCACGCTGCAAAACGGGTTCCGCGGTATTCTTCTTCGCCAAGTTTGTAGCGCTGTATCATGGTGCCCATTGCACCATCAATTACAAGCACCCGTTTTTTTAGTTCGCTGCGTATGTCTGTCATAATTCGAGGTCAGTTCAGTTGTCCGTGAAAAGCGCGTGTGTGATAAAGCATGGCTACCGTACCGTTTTCCTGATAGCGCAGGAATATTTTTTTGAGCACGTGTTTCATGAAATCAAATTCGGGATGCGTTTCATCGGGCATGTAGGAGGAGGAGAGCACACGTCCGAGGAGGCCTTCAAACGTAAGGTGCTGCACATTGTTTGCGCGTGTTTCTTTCCAGCGGCCTTCGCCCCAGAGTTTATTGAATGATGCTTCGCCAAATTGTTTGTGATCTACTTTGTCGTAGTCAGTTGCAAAGTAGCGGAGTGCATCTTCATATACTTCCGAAAATCCGTCGCCGGTAGTGATGCGATCGTTCCAGATGAGGATTACTTGTCCGCCGGGTTTCAGGATGCGGCGGAATTCGGCCACAGTTTCAGGCGTATCAAACCAATGCCAGGCTTGTGCGGCAACAATAGCATCGGCGCAATGATCGGGCAGGCCGGTTTTTTCGGCGGTTCCGCTGTGCCAGCTTACAAGCGGCTGTGCGGTGAGGAATTCTTGTCCGGCTTCGCGCATAGAGCGGTTGGGTTCAACGGCAAAAACGCGGTGGTTGTTTGTAGCAAAAAGCTGAGCTGAGATTCCTGTTCCGGCGCCGATATCGGCAATAACAGCTTCGGCCTGCAGAATGCCTTCGTTGCGAAGTGCATCGTACAATGCCTGCGGATAATCGGGCCGCCATTTTACGTAGTTGGCCACGCGGCCGGTGAAACGTTCGGTTGTGTTGTTCATGCCAGATGTTGCTTCAAAAAAAAACCTCTCCTGTGCAGTGTCAGAAGAGATTCCGTATGGTTTTTTATTGAAGCCGGAAGCGCACTGACTTATCTTCTCTCCGCGGGCGGAGCAGGAAGTGGCACCTTCGTCGCAAAACCGAAATTTCGCAAGGGTTGCCAAGGTTTCACAGGGCACAGTCCCTCCACCTTTCTGGATAAGTTTGTATTCTTAAAGAACGTGAGGGCAAATATACGGGAAAATGTGATTTTAATTTAGACCCGAATAGGTGGAGAGCACGATTAAATTGTTTTTCAAAGATGTCTGTAACATTCCTGGTGCAATAACCGTCACCAGTTCCGGGCAGTAGCTCAGTTTTTCATACTTTTAATGCTCCAAACACCACAACAACCATGCAAATGTCCCCGCCGCCGTTGAGGCGCTTGCTAATGCTTGTACTGTTTCTGCTCAGTATTCAGCAGCTTACTGCGCAAACACAAAAGTTTACCATCAGCGGTTTTGTTTCCGACACCGCCAGCGGTGAGATGCTGATTGGTGCTTCTATTTATGTGAAAGGCACTACTACCGGAACAGCGGCCAACGTTTACGGGTTTTATTCGCTTACGCTTCCGCAGGGCGACTATACAATTATCTGTACCTATCTCGGTTATCAGCAAAAAGTGATGCAGATTTCACTCACGGCTGATGTAACCAAAAATGTTCCAATGTCAACATCGCAGGCCTCCACGACGATGAAAGAAGTGGTGATTACTGCCGACCGCAATCAGGAACAGGTGATGAGTACACAAACAAGCGCCATCAGCATTCCGGTTGATCAGATCAAAACACTGCCCACCATTGGCGGCGAAACCGATATTATCAAAGTAATGCAACTCATGCCCGGTGTTAAACGCGGCGGCGAAGGGCAAAATGCCATGTTTGTGCGCGGCGGACAAGGCGATGATAATCTGATATTGCTTGATGAAGCGGTTGTGTATAATGTATCGCACCTGTTTGGGTTCTTCTCCGTGTTTAATAATGATGCGCTGAAAGAAGTTACCATGATTAAAGGCGGTTTCCCGGCGCAATATGGCGGAAGGATGTCGTCGGTTATGGATATCCGTATGAAAGACGGAGATTTCCAATCCTTTCATGGCGATGGCGGAATTGGTTTACTTTCATCGCACCTTACTTTGCAGGGGCCAATTGTTAAAGGCAAATCATCGTTCCTGCTTTCTGGCCGCCGTTCCTACATCGATCGGGTGTTCAAACTGGCCAATGGCGGTCAGAATATTCTGCCTTATTATTTCTATGATGCTAACCTCAAAGCCAATTACACCATTTCCGATAAGGACCGTTTATTCTTGAGTGGTTATGTTGGTGATGATGTACTGTCGGCAAACGGGGGCAGCGACAGTTCACTCTTTGAGGGAGGATTTCGGTTGGGTAATTTTACCTCAACATTGCGCTGGAACCACACCTACACACCAAAATTGTTTTCCAATATTTCAGTCATTCACACCCGTTTCAGATATGATGTTGAGGCTAATATTCCGGGCAATAGTTTTCTGGTACAGTCGCGCATTTCGGATATTGGTGTGAAAGCAGATTACAACTATTACCGCGGGCCCGGACAAACACTGCGTTACGGCGCTTCTTACACCAATCACCTGTTCAGACCCAATGTGGTGAATACATCAGGACAGATTGCCGATTACTTACAATCGCGCGAGGGCAAGAAAGTGTATACGCATGAAATTGGGCTGTATGCCAATTATGAAACCGATATTGATTCGGTGTGGAAAGTAAACGGCGGACTTCGTCTTTCAACATTGGCAACAACAGATAAAGTCTATGTGCATCCTGAGCCGCGGGTTTCGGGAACGTGGTTATTTGCTAAAAACCAATCGTTTAAATTCAGTTATGCTAAAATGGTGCAGTATCTGCATCTGGTTTCCAGTTCATCGGTTGCGCTGCCAACTGATTTGTGGTATCCCGCAACAGGACGCACAAAGCCTCCGGTTTCGCATCAGGTGGCAGCAAGCTATAACTACAATTTACCCAAGCTAAAAACACTGATTACCGTTGAGGCCTACCACAAATGGATGCGTAACCTTATCGAATACCGCGAAGGTGCTGTGCTTATTCTCAACGATAATTACGAAAACGAACTGGTAAGCGGAAAAGGTCGTGCCTACGGGTTCGAGTTTTTTGCACAGCGCACCGAAGGAAAAATTACCGGCTGGATTGGCTACACACTTTCGTGGTCAACACGCCAGTTTGATGAGCTGAACAACGGAAATCCGTTCTACGCTAAGTTCGATCGCCGCCACGATTTTTCGTTTGTAGGGATGTGGCAAATCACCAAGCGTGTATCGTTTTCGGCTGTTTGGGTGTACAGCACCGGGCAGCGTTTTACACCGGTTACCGGCAACTTCCTGATGCCGAACTCATCGCTCACTTCTGTTGATGTGCTTCCGATTTATGCGGATCGTAATTCGCTTGAGTTGCCGGCATCACATCGCTTGGATGTAAATTTTGTGCTGAAGTCGCGCCTTAACCGACGCTGGATGGTTTGGACAGGCGAGTGGATCATTGGCGCTTATAATTTGTATAACCGCGCACAACCTTATCGCGTTGTTGTAGTGCCCGACAACAACGGAGGCTTCAAGTATCAGGCCAGAGGACTTTTCGGGTTCATTCCTTCAATTGCCTATAACTTCCGATTCTAATCGCCATGAAAAAGAATTCGATATATAAGTTTGTTTCAGTGCTGCTTGTTGCCTTCAGCGCAACATCCTGTCTTCCTGATCCTATTGATATTGATATTGCTCCCGCACCGGTTAAACTTGTGATTACCTCGCAAATTGTTCCCGGACAAACCATGATTGTTGGACTCACACGAAGCTTCAGTGCTTTGAGTGAGGGTGCTAATGAGGATACGATTCCATCCAATTTTACCGATTCGATTCTGGTTGAGAATGCAATTGTAACTGTCGATCACCCGGGCGGAACAGATACACTTTTTATGATTGCTCCCGGTATCTATGCCAGCATCACTGTACTGCTTAATAATTACGGAAGCTACACGCTTCGTGCGTTTGATCCGGCTACAAATTTGAGCATCACGGCGACCACGCAACTAATGCCAACCATTATTCCCGATTCTGTGATACCTTACTTTGATTATCAGCCGGGGGATACCAATTTGTTTGTGCATTATGAAATGACTGACTTCCCTGCTGAAGAGAATTTTTATGTGATCAATTATTATCGTAAGAATACGGATACTTCATCAAGTTTCGATCCGAATACGTATTTCCAGCAAGGACAAAACCAACTCAACGGTTTTGATTTGATTACTGAAACTGATTTCGATCAAAACGGCCGTTTGGTGCGCAACCGCGAGCTGGAAGGTATTGGATATAACGATACTATCGCCGTAACGATTTCGCACATTACCAAAGGTTATTATGAGTTTCTTACTGCTTACAAGCGTTCCGGATCACTCATTAACCAGCTCACCGGCGAACCGATTAACTTCCCAACTAATGTGCAGGGAGGCTATGGGTATTTCAATGCACATTTCCCTTCGGTTCGTATTTTTGAATTGGTTAATTATCATTAATACAATGAAGCAGTTTATCGGAATTCTGGCTCTGTTGTTTGTGGGTTGTGTGATGATTATACTTGGTCTTGTTGTTTACGCTCAAAAGGCAACCGGCATAAATACGGATGTAATATCAGCAGCAATACAAGTTGCAGGTTTGCTTAGCTGTACAATAGCAGCTTGCATTACATACATACTTGTCAAGTACGGGGTGAAGTAATCAGCGTTGTATGGCCTCTGACCATTGCAGAGGTGCGGGCAATGCTCCGCTATAAAATTCAAGATGAATTACACGTCTTTCGGCACCTTTGCTGCGGGCTGAAGCATGCAACAATAATGGCCGCATCAGCATAATTCCGCCTGAGTTTACCGGGCAGGTTACAGCACGTGACAGTTCCGTTTTGAGATAGTGATCCGTTCGTAATTCTCCATGCAAGTGTGAGCCGGGAATTACTTTTAATGCACCGTTATTTTCATCGCAATCATCAAGGTGAATGCGCAGTGTTAGTATGTTGCTGAGTAATTCGGGAGGTGCTTTGGCTGTTAGTTGTCCGTCTTTAACAGCCCATTTTGAGAAGCCTTTAGTATTGCTTTGTTCTTTCAGATTTACAGTCAAATCCTGATGCCAGGGAACAACCCAGTTTGCTGTTGCCGGTTTATTGAAATAGATGGATCGAATACTACTCGGTTGGTTTCCGGCAAATACCTTTGCCAGTTGAGGAACGATTGAGTTATTCAAGACTTCCGCCAACTCAGGAATAGTTTGCAGAAGATTGCGGACTGCAAATATTTCGTTGTTACCGCGCGAAGGCTCTGCCGATTGCCGGTAGCTGTCTAATATTGAATTGAGACGTGAAATTTCAGCTGAGGAAAGCTGAGCAGGCAGAATTGCAAAACCTTGTTCCGAAAACTGTTTTGCCTTTTCCTGCATAAGTTTTACGCCCAAAGACCGCGAAGTTCTTTCCAGAAAGCAACAATGCGTTTGCGGAAGAACAGAAACAGCAGTACGTAAGGAATAATCATCAGGTAGATGATGGCATTATTGAGCCCGCCGGCAACGGCGTTCCCTGAACCATCTTTACCGGTTTCTGCGGCTGCTTTACAGGCCGAGCATCCCTGAGCAAATAATTCGGTATCGGCAAACAGCATTGCACACACCACCAACACAACTACAACAAGCGGCTTACTGATTTTCATGGCCTTTGATTTTGAATTACAAAATTACAGTTTATGCGTAATATGGCGAAATCATGAGGTAAACGATAACGCCGGTTACACTCACATAAAACCAAATCGGCCAGGTAATACGGGCCAGTTTTTTATGACGCGGATACTCTGCCACCATTGCACGATAAGCTGTAAACAGAATAAAAGGCAGAATAATTGCGGCGAGGAAGATGTGAGTAAGCAGCAGTATAAAATACACCATGCGCATACTTCCGGCAGCCAGTTTTTCGGCATCTGAAAGTAAGCCATCGTGGTCGGTATCACCAAAACGTGTATCGCCACTGAGTAAGTGGTGTGTGATGTATGATACTAAAAACAGGATCGATAAAACCATGGCACTTAGCATCAGTCGCTTGTGCAGCATATATTTTTTCTGTTTTACGCTCCACAAAGCAGCCAGCAGCAATACTGAAACAATAGAATTAATAACAGCATTGATTGTGGCAAAAATATGCACATTAAACCCGAGGTCAACTTCCAGTTTAATTTGCCCGAGTGCCACAACGACTCCGAAAACTACAACCGAGAAGATACCAATCAGCCAGTTTGCTTTTTTATCGTTTTTGGTAAGCGATGCCTGTAACATAGTGTTATATTATTTTTCTTCCAGAAGAAGCTTTACATCTTGAATTAAGCTGTCAACCATGAGCGAATCGGTACCAATGTAGTAGCCACGAATGACAAGATTTTTATCGACAAGAACAATTTGTTCGCTGTGTATGAAATCTTCTTGATCACCTTTGCCGGGCATTACATCAGGCAAATAAAAGCCATAGCGGATTTGGTCATACAATGCTTTTTTATCGCCGGTGAGGAATGTCCATTTTTTCGGATCTGCTTTGTAGCGGCGGGCATAAGCTTGTAATGTTTCTGTATTGTCAACTTCCGGGTCCACTGTGTATGAAACAAGTTTTACGGTCGGATTGTTTGCGAAAGCTGTATTTACCCGAGTCATTTGTGAAGTTACAATCGGGCAAATTCCTTCGCAGGTTGAGAAGAAAAAACTGTGTACGCTTACAGTACCTTTTTCTTCTGCAGCAGTGTAGTTTCGGCCATCCTGAGCTGTAAAACTGGCAAGCGGAATAGTATGGTAATTTACCGTTGTATCGCCGTTGGCAATGGTAGTGTCCTTCGGATAATATTTCATCAGGCGGGTAAGACCGGTTGTTGTCATATCCACCTCACCTGCAATTACAGAATCAACCGGGAGTTTGTTTGTGTCACCTCCGCAACCGAATACGCTTGTGATGAGCAGGAAAAGGAAAAAGCGCTTCATTTTTTGCGTTTTTGTTCGATGTTCTGCTGTTCCAGTGTTTTTACCGCCTCGTCGTGAAATGTAACATGGCTGATATCTTCGCGCATAGGCTTGAGCGTTGAGGCGAGACGCATATTGTAGTATCCCCGAATCCGGCCTTCACGATCAATCAGCACAAAATCACTGTAGTTGAACCAGGGTTGCTTTTGCAGGCCGGGAGTTGTAACAAAGAAGTGATTGTTGCGCAAGGTATCAAACGTTTCAGGAGTGAGGTAGGCAATTTGCGCAACATTTTTCGGGAAGGCGTTTACCAGCTCCGTTTTTACAGCAGGAGGACGGCCAAGCGAGTCGCCGCGTTCAAAAAGTACAAAGCGTACTTTACCCCATTTCCCGGTGTTCAGTTTCAGGTCTTGCAGCAAAAAGGTAAACAGTTTGCTTACTGAGTCGGGCTCAACAAATGCTGCAATATAAAGATTCTCTTTCAGGTCAGATCCGGAAAGCAACCGGCCTTCAGCTGTTGTGAAGCTGAAGGCCGGAAGATGATAGTAGCTGGTGTCGGTTTTCACTCCGCCTGTTTTGGTTTTTACCAATACAGGTGTGCGTGGTCCGAAAACTGGTGCCGGCATAACTTTGGGCACACCCAGCGAAAAAATCAAATAGATCGTAACCGGAAGAAAGAGAACTGCGATAAGAATCAGTCCTTTTTTCATCAGTTAGTGTTTCTCGCCTCCGTCTTTCTTCACATCATGCTGCTCAGTGGGTTGAGCACTGCCTCCGTCGAGACGGTTGTGCTGTGAATACCCGCCTTCGCCTGTAACCAGCATTGCAAACAAATAAATAATGAATGCAATGAAAGGGCCCAGTACGACCCATTTTGTCCATTTGGCTTCATCGCCAAGGTGCATAAACACCATTACAATGTAAGCCGCTTTGAAAAGAGTAAGGCCAATGAAGATGATTTTCAGCATCAGCGGTCCGAGGGCTTCCTGAGCGTAGAGACCAATTAATACTTCGATGATCGTAACGGCAAGCAGCAGCCAGAATACTTTCCAAAGTTTGCTGCGTACTTTTTTACCTGTGGCTTCATCATGATGAGCCATGGTTTCGTAAGGTGCCTGATAGTCGTTGAATTCCATATCCGTATTCGGTTATATCGTTTTCGGGTAGTTGTCTTTTGATGAAGATCAGAGCAGGTAGAAGAAGGTGAATACGAATACCCACACCAAATCTACAAAGTGCCAGTAGAGACCAACTTTTTCTACCATTTCATAATGGCCGCGGCGCTGCATTACGCCCTGAAGTGCCATAATGAAAATCACCAGGTTGATCATTACACCGGAAAATACGTGGAAACCGTGGAAACCAGTAATGAAGAAGAAGAAGTCTGCAAAAAGCGTGTGACCGTATTCGTTGTGCTGGAGATTCGCACCATAGAATTTTACCGGTTTATCTTCTTCTTTTACACCTTCAGTGTACATCAACTTTTTAATCCGGGCATACTCTGCATCACTTACAACAGCACCCTGAAGTTTGAGGTGCAGTGTGTCGGGCTGATGCGTTGTATGGTCTATCGGATAAGTATAAATTTCTTTGTTGTACAGCACTGCGCCGTGGTCAGAGCCTTTGATAAAGTTGAACCACTCCCAAGCCTGAGAACCCACAAACATAAAGCCACCTACAATGGTAGCGGCCATCCACACCAGAACCTGGCGTTTGTTGTTGCGGTGACCAGCTTCTACAGCAAGAACCATGGTTACCGAACTCATGATCAGGATGAAGGTCATAAGACCTACATACATGAGCGGCAAGTGCTGGCCATGCAGGAACGGGAAGTGGTGGAACACATCGCCCGGTACTGGCCATTCGCCAAAGAACTTGTAGCGGTTAAAGCCATAAGCACAAAGGAAACCTGAGAATGTGAGCGCATCCGAGATAAGGAAAAACCACATGAAGAGTTTACCGTAGCTCGCGCGGAGCGGTGAAACCCCGCCTCCGTCCCAGTGTTGGTATTGTTTCAGATCAGCAGCAGCGCCTGCCATAGTGATTGTGGGTATTAGTTGTTGAAATTATGCGGTTGCAAGTTTACTTAAAAAATGTCAAAAAGAGGAACAAATAGATCCACAAACCGTCAAGGAAATGCCAGTAGGTGGAACAAAGTTGAACTCCGTGGGTGTTTGACGAGTTGTAAGCGCCCATTGCGCCTTTTATTGTGGTGATAAACAGGGCAATAACTCCGCCAATAAGGTGAACGAGGTGAAGACCGGTAAAAAGGTAGAGGAAAGAACCTGAAATTAAAGCCGGTTGTTTATCGGGAGAAACAAAGAAAACGCCGTTGCTTGTCAGCTCTTTCCAGCCCAGAAACTGTGTAAGCGAAAGCCCAGACCCAATAAAAGGGTAAGTGCCAGAAGCAATACGCCCATCTGTTTTTTGTCTTTGCGGAAGGCCCAGCCTGCAAAGTTTATGGTAAGACTGCTGATCAGAATAAGTGCAGTACTTACTTTAAAAACATCGGGCATGTTGAGGTTGAACCACTCACCGCCGTCGCGGCGAACTACGTAGGCGCTGGTGAGGCCTGCAAAAATCATTACGATACTGAAGATGCCCAAAGCAAGCAGGCCGCGTTCGCCCTTTTTCTGGCGTTGTTCAATTTCGTTTGTTGTTAGCGTCGTTTCCATCTGCACAAGTATTTTAGCCGAAGAGCAGCGCAAGCTGAACCACGGGCAGGTAAATAAATGATCCAAACATGACCCGCGATGCATCACGGGTGTCGAGTGTGCGGTAAAGGCGGAAGGCTTGTGCCGCAAATAATGCGCCGCAAGCCACCGAAATCAGAACTCCTACTATGCCGGCACTGAGCAGCGTTGTTCCGTCGGCACTGCGGATCGGCAGGAGCAGGGGAAGTACACTCACCGGCATCAGAAACAAGGTGTACACCAATATCTGAAATGCAGTGCTGCGATCACGACCACCGGTTGAGGGCAGCAGGCGGAAACCGGCACGGCGGTAGTCATCATCAGCCACCCAGGCAATCGCCCAGAAGTGCGGAAATTGCCAAACAAACTGAATGGCAAAAAGAATAAGGGCTGTAACGCCTATTTTACCAAAACCGGGATCAGCAGCTACCCAACCAAGCATTGTAGGTATCGCCCCCGGAAATGCACCCACAAACACCGCCACCGGCGATACTTTTTTCATAGGTGTGTAGATGGCAACATAGAGCAACAACGAAAGTGCTGAAAGTATTCCGCTCAGCGGATTAAGATAATACCAGAGGAGAAAGATACCGACAGCGCCGGTAATAAAAGCAACCACCATGCCCTCGGTTACCGACATGCGCCCGGTGGGAATGGGGCGGTTGGCCGTGCGGGTCATCAACTTATCGGTTTCACGCTCAATAATTTGATTGAATCCGTTTGATGAGCCGGTAACCAAAAAACCGCCAAGCACAAGCATCGAAATTTCAAGCCAGTCTGCCGCGCGTGAAAACTCACGTATGCCCATGAAATAACCAATTGCCGCCGAAAATACTACCAGCGAGGCAAGTCTGAATTTCATGAATTGTGCATAGTCGCTGAACTTGCTCACCGTGCGGGCCGATTCTTCGATGCTTTGGGCTTTCGTTTGCAATTTTTCTGTGTGCTGAAAAACTTTTGCAAAGGTAGCAACTGGTCAGCCTCGTTGGTTAAGATTGAACCGGAATTTAGACTTCTTCTAAATTAAATTGGCTGAATACTAGAAATCGCGGTATGAACGCCAGGGGGTAAATTTGAGTCCGGCCAGCAAATAAGCACTGTTAAAACTAGTTACGCCTGCTGTTTGCCGGCGAATTGCCGCTGTAACTTCAAATTGTATCGGGAAAGCGGCTTTCAGTTTTAATCCGGTTTTAAATTCGGCCAGCAGCAGACGGGTATTTATTCCCTGACCAATAAAATTACCGTACTCGCGGGGGCGTACTGTGTAAGACTGCAAGGGATTGCCGCCAAAATTTACACCGGCGCTGTCTTGTCCGTATTCGGCAATCAGCAACTTACCGCTTATGTAAAAGCGTTCTTTTTCATAAGCCAGCATTCCCAATGCCTCGCTGAAATTGGCTCCCAGCGGATGCGCCAGCGGCAGATTTCCGTTGGTGTAACTTTGCTGCGGACTTCCGTGTGCATAGGTGTAGGGGCGTACAATATTTACTTCGCCTTGCAGATTCAAACCGGCTACTTTAAACAGGTTAAACGATTTGTAGCCCAACTGAAGCCCTTGTTTATTTGCCCACCAACCGTTGCGCGCGCGAATTTCTTTCAGGAAAAATTCGTCGAGAATAAGTTGTCCGTAAAACCGGTTATTGGCATTCACCCGTATTCCAAAGCCGAAGCCCAGCATGGCATTGTCTGACGAGCCGAGACTGTACTCAACCGGGCGGTAAAAAACCATTGGGTTCAGGTAATTTATATCAAAGCCCCGGAACCGGTTATTGTCTTTTCCTTGCCAAACTACCGATTCGAAAACCTGAAGGTTGAGCCAGCGGGCAGCGTCAAAACTGATAGCGTGGAAAGAGGCATAAGCCATACGCTGGTATCGGAGATCTCTGCCGTAGGGATGAGTAAGTGCGGTCAGCAAAGTGGTGTATTGCAGCTTCCAGATTTTGGTTGATTGCTGCACATACGGCATAGCGCCGCTGATGTCGGAAAGCCAAAGTGAGCGGTAGCCTTCGCCCCAGAAATGTTTATCGCGCCCGGCCTGCAGGTTAAAAACAGCGTTCGGTTTCCAGCTTGCATAGCCTGAGATGTGCTGCCAGCTATATACTCCGTTGGTGTCTGCAAAAGCATAATCGCCCCAACCGGGCATACGACGGGTTTTGACTAGTTGGCTGTCGATGTAATCCGCAACACTGCTGAGCCCGGTTGCTGCACGGAGTTCGCCGCCCAGCTTTTTGTTTATATCGGTTGCAAGTCTGAACCCCAATGCCGATTCATAAATCGGTGTTCCGGCTCCGGCATCGTAGCCAGCCTGCAGTTGGTAGATCGGTAAAACCAGAAATGCAGACTGCTTGCCCGGATTTTGTTGCGGCTCGCGGCTGTAAACATTCGAAAAAGTGAGGCGCTGATTGCGCTGCTTATATACTCCTGATACAGTAATGCTGTCGTAAGCAGCGCCGGGTAGACTTCTGATCAGTGCAGGTGTTCCGCTGCTGTTGTTCAGAAAATCGTCTTTGCCGGGATGATCAGTAGCAGGTAATCCGTTGTTGAGTTGTGCCGAAAGCCGAATGCCCTGCAGGAGCAGTAAAGAGCAAACAGCAAGGGAGTTGCGGAGCGTAAAAATAAGCATCAGGCGGCTTCGATGGAGTTGAGCTGACGGGTTTGCGGCTTCTGTATTGCCTGTTTTTTATTATGGCGGCGCTTTATTAAAATAGGCGTGAGCATGAGCAACACTCCTGTTGATCCGGTAATGATAAATGCGGTTGTTTCCGGTAAAAGCCGCGCTGCAAATGCCGCACCCATGACCACAAGAGAGGCCGTGTAAATGCTGATTACAGTGCTTTTGTGCGAAAAACCACTGTCGATCAGCAAATGGTGCAGGTGATTGCGATCGGCCGAAAACGGTGAAACGCCTTTCGTGGCCCGATAGATAAAAATGCGGAGTGTATCGGTAAGCGGGTAAACCAAAATGGCAAGTACGGTAACCGGCGAAACCAGTTCGAAAATAAGTGCCGGACTTTCTTCGGCAGGAACAAACTCTACCAGTTTAATAGCCAGAATGCTCATGATAAGTCCGATGCTGAGTGAGCCGGAATCGCCCATGAAAATTTTGGCCGGTGAGAAGTTGAAAAACAGGAATGCGGCTAACGATCCGGCCAATGAAAACGACAGTAAAGCCATCACCATATCACCGCCAAACATAAAAATTGTACCGAATGCTGTTGAGGCAATAAGCCCTACTCCCGAGGCCAGACCGTCAACACCATCAATCAAATTGAAGGCATTGACAACAACAATGTATGTAAACATCGAGAGGAAAATACTGGCCCAAAGCGGGATATCATAAATGCCAAACAGTCCGTGCAGGCTGCGGATCCGGATTTCGGCCATCAGCACCAGAATCATACCTACAATAATGTGAGCTGCAAGTTTTTTGATGGGAGCTGTACCAACAATATCATCCTTAATACCCACAAAAAACAACATGAGCAGCGTGGCTACAATGTACTGGAAGTCTTTAACGCCGCGAATCAGCGATTCATAAGGATTAAGCCCTACCGGAAACCACATCGCAACCGCAAAAACAGTAGCCGCAAAAATGATGATTCCGCCAATGGTAGGTACAACACGCTTGTGAAGTTTGCGGGCTTCGCCGGGCTCATCAAACAGACGCTTCAGGAAAGCAACCTTAATTAATGAAGGCGTTACCAGAAGTACGACGAAAAATGAAGTAAGAAAAGCGAGTATAAGATGCTCCATGGAGTTTGGTCAGGCAGCGGTTGGGCTTGTTATACGGATGTGATATGAACAAGTTTTGCACAAAAGTAAAATTCTTTATCGCGATAAACAGGTTTTTTCGTCCGATAGACGTGTTTTATCGTCGGACAGAATGATTTCTTTCATCGCTCAATGGAATTTTACTTTAAATCGGGATCTGGATAATATACCTGAAATCAACGATTTCCGGATTTGTTGGCAGGGCGATTTTTTACAAGAAATCGAAATAAATATTGCTGAGTGAGGTGGAAAGCGAAACGGAAATCAGGGTTTGCGTATCTGATGTGTTGTTTTTCAGATTGACCTGTCGCTGCATGTATCCCAAACTGATGTTCAAATTGCTGGCATAACTGATTACCCATCCGATACGGGCATCTATACTTGTGTAACCGGTTAGTTGGTTACTGTTCCATGGTGTAAAGCTTGCGGATGCTTCAGGAACCAGCGGCCATTGTCCGTAGTTTGCGAAACCTTCGTTAGCCAGTATGTTTGCAGATGTGGCCCGCACATGAATGAAAAAATCACTGAATTTGTACCGTAAGTTTCCAGTGAATTCGCGAAATCCGGCACCAAGCGGATGAGCAAGCGGCTGGCCGTAATGCGTCCACGACTGAGATGCATCAAAGGCTGAATAGCTGAACGGTCTCACGCTGTTGTATTCTGCCTGAAAATGGAGGTGTTTAACTGTAAACAGATCAAATGCTTTTACGCCGATCTGTCCGCCAATTTTATTGTAATTGGTGCCCTGCGGATCATCAATCATAAACTGACCGTACAGAGAGTAGGAGCGGAAGAAATCGGCACGAAAAGTAAGGCCGATCAGGTAATTGTTAGTGCCGTCCATTTTTTCGGTAGCCGGCCCGATAAGCGGAATCGGATTGAAGTAGTTGAAGCCGGTGTTAAAGCGGTTCAACGAATCGGCCGATTCCCACATTACTCCCTGGAAAAACGAAAATTCTAATGTGCGTAGCGGTTTCCAGCTTATGATCTGAAAGGCTGCGGGCTTTTTCTGAAACAAACGCTCTGTACCCGGCGGAACGGGAGAAACGCTTTTCAGGTTGGTAAGCACGGCATACAAACTGGTAATCTGAAATTGCTTCCGCTGCCCGAAATTGGCTGTAAACCGGGCAAACGGATAGTTGAAACTGTTGTCGGAAAGCAGCAGCGAACGATAACCGTCGCCCACAAAATGCTTTCCGTGTCCGGCTTGTATGTTCAGCCAACGCGTTGCTGCAACCGAAATGTAGCCCGATGCCATTGCATAGTCGAAACCGGTAGTATCAAACGTTTTCCAGCGTCCCTGCCCCGGAATCACTAATGTTTTGCGGGCATAGTTGTCGATAAACAGCGGCATCTGCGCCTGATTTTCGAGGAAAGAGGTTTCAAATGAAACGCGGTTTCCGATGTCGCCTCGGGCAGTAACTCCGCGGGTGTTGATCCAGAAATTGCCGCCGCCAGTGCTGTCGGTTGCCGTTCCGGCCTGCAGGTTAAACAGCGGATCAATGTATAACCGAAACGCCGGCTGACTGCCCTGAGCCGCCTTTTCGATTTGCAGCAAACTGTTTTGAGTGTGCCAGCTTTGCAGCCAGTTGCCGAAACCGGCAGTGCGGGCAGTTTGTTTGCCGTGCGCATTGTAGTAAACAATGCTCTTGCGGATCGGATGCCCGTTTTCAATCCACGGTTTCATACCGGTGTGCACCGATACAACAACAGAGAGATCCGGTGTATTGATGAGTTTGTTAATGGTAGAGTCGGCCTCAAAGTTGGCGAAAACAGGTTCAAGGGTTAAGCCGCGGGTTTTAACAATTTGCGCTTCTGTTTCCTGCATCCACTCAAACCCAAGCGGCGTTACGGCCTGCTGAGCAAAACCAATAAAGGGAAGCAGTAAGAGGAAAAGTAAGGCTGGTTTTTTCATGCAGAATGTTCGCAACGTTATACTCTTTACCGTGGCTGCGGGTTTCATGCAATCAACTATTGTTGCTGCAATACTTCCCATTCGTCCCGGCTGATCCGGTAAATATAAACAGGATCGCCCTTGCTTATGGTTTGCTTTTCGCGTTTCATGCCATTGTGCTCGGCTACTTTCTGTGATGCTGTGTTTTCAATATGTATAACAGAAATCAGCGAATCGCGGAACGCATTTTCGAATGCAAAATCACGGCATTTTCGCGCTGCTTCTGAAGCATAACCGTGGTTACGATGTTCCGGCATCATCGAATAACCAATTTCTAGCTCCTCACTGTCGTCAATAGTTTGAATAAGTAAACCGCACTGGCCGATAAACGCACCTGTAGTTTTATGAATGAGTGCATTCATGCCGCCAAGCTCATTTGCATAGCGGTGAAATACTTTATCAAACCAAATTGTACAGCTTTGTTCAGGCTGATAATCCTGATCGTTTGACGGGAAAACGTATTTAAGTGAATCGGGATTGCTGCAAAATGTTATCCAATGCGCACGATCATCATCTGTCAATTTTCTGAACAATAACCGCTCGCTTTCTTCTCCTTCGAGAGAGAAAAGAAATGTTTTTTCATTCATCCTAAAAAGAATTGAAGCGTTTGCAGATCAGGCTTCGCGGAGCACACGGTTTCCGGCTAGCTCCTGATCGAAAAGTGGCTTTACATCGGTATAGACGCTATTCAAACCGGTTTCAAGATCAATGCTGTGTTTCCAGCCTAGCGAATGCAGGCGTGTTACATCAGTAAGTTTGCGGGGCGTTCCGTCGGGCTTGCTGGTGTCAAATCGCAGTTCGCCGGTGAAGCCAACAACATTGCTCACGAGTTTGGCCAGATCGCCAATGCTTATATCGCTGCCTGTTCCGATGTTGAGGAAACCGGGTTCGTTCCAGTTATTCATCACAAACACGCAGGCGTCGGCCATATCATCAACATGCAAAAATTCGCGCAGCGGAGTTCCGGTGCCCCAGATTTCGGCAAAGGCTGCGCCTGTAGCTTTTGCATTGTGGAACTTGCGGAGTAGCGCCGGCATTACGTGTGAGTTGTGCAGGTCGTAATTGTCGTTCGGGCCGTACAAGTTAGTCGGCATCACCGAAACAAAATTGCTGCCGTATTGTGCACGGTACGCATCGCACATTTTTATGCCGGCAATTTTTGCAATGGCATACGGTTCGTTGGTGGGTTCAAGCAAACCGGTGAGCAAAGCATCTTCGTTCAACGGCTGCGGAGCCATTTTCGGGTAGATGCAGGTAGAACCGAGAAAAAGCAGTTTTGTAACACCGTAAACATGCGCGGCATGAATGACGTTGGCTTCAATCATCAGATTCTCGTAGATGAAATCGGCGCGGTAAGTGTTGTTGGCTACAATGCCGCCTACTTTTGCGGCTGCCAGAAACACAAATTCAGGACGCTCGGTTTCAAAAAACGCATTTACCTGTGCCTGATTGCGGAGATCGAGCTCAGAAGAACTGCGGGTGATAATATTGGTACAGCCTTTCTGCTGCAGCCTGCGCACAATGGCCGAGCCAACCATACCACGGTGTCCGGCCACATAAATTTTTGATTCCGGCTTCAGCAATTCGCTCATGCTTATTCGTGGAAATGTGAAACTTTATGTCCGCCTTCGAGCAGGTAACGGTCGCGCTCAAAGCGTTTCATATCTGACTGAACCATTTCGCGGCAAAGTTCTTCTACGGTTGATGTGGGCGTCCAGCCAAGCACTGTGCGGGCTTTTGTAGCATCGCCAACCAGCAGATCAACTTCGGCAGGGCGGAAGTATTGCGGATCAATTTGTACAAGCACTTCTCCGCTTGCGGCATCAATACCTTTTTCGTCGATTCCGCTGCCTTCCCAGCGCAGTGTAATTCCGGCTTCGGCAAACGACCAGTTTACAAATTCGCGCACGCTGATTTTTACGCCTGTTGCCAGTACGTAATCATCAGGTGTATCTTGCTGCAGCATGCGCCACATTCCTTCCACATAATCGCGGGCATGTCCCCAGTCGCGCTCTGCATCGAGGTTGCCGAGGAAGAGTTTTTTCTGCAGTCCGAGTTTGATGCGTGCTGCTGCGCGGGTGATTTTGCGGGTTACAAATGTTTCGCCGCGGATTGGGCTTTCGTGGTTAAAAAGAATGCCGTTGCAGGCAAACATGTTGTATGCTTCGCGGTAGTTTTTGGTGATCCAGAAAGCATAAAGCTTTGCCACACCATACGGACTGCGCGGATAAAACGGAGTAGTTTCACGCTGCGGTACTTCCTGCACCAAACCGTAAAGTTCGGAGGTTGATGCCTGATAAAAACGTGTTTTTTGCTCAAGCTTCAGGATGCGGATGGCTTCGAGCAAACGAAGTGTTCCGATAGCATCTGAATTGGCGGTGTATTCGGGTGTTTCAAACGAAACCTTAACGTGCGACTGTGCAGCGAGGTTATAGATCTCATCGGGTTGTACTTCCTGCACAATACGAATCAGATTAGTAGAATCTGTAAGGTCGCCGTAATGAAGATAAAACGGCTGGCCTTGTTCGTGCCTGTCGTGGTAAAGATGATCAATGCGGTGTGTATTGAACAGCGAACTGCGGCGTTTAATGCCGTGTACTTCATACCCTTTCTGAAGCAGCAGTTCCGCAAGATATGCACCGTCTTGTCCGGTAACCCCGGTAATTAAAGCAACTTTTGCCATGTAAGCACTGAGTTGAGAAATGAAAGTGCAAGTTTACGCATTTTCCGCCGCGCTTACGAGGAAGAACGGATTGAGCAGGTTGCGGCGGTTGTATCTGAGTGGTTCGCCTGATGGCCAAACGGTAACCGTTGCACCGGCTTCTTCAGCAATAATTTGTCCGGCGGCAGTATCCCATTCACTGGTTGGTGCAAAGCGCGGATAAACATGAGCAGCGCCCTCGGCCACAAGGCAGAATTTAAGCGAACTGCCCGAGGGCTTAAACGCTACGCGTCCGAAACGCTGTTCCTGCTCACTTACATACTTCTCCGTTTCGGGCGATGTGTGTGAGCGGCTTCCGGCAATAGTGAATACTTCGGGAAGCGGATACAGCGGAAGCCGGCGCGGCGCGGTTAAATCGATATGCGGTGTGCTGCTATCGCCAATATCAATGCGCCAGGCACCGCCGCCTTTTTGTGCGTAGTAAAATACTCCTTTGGCCGGAGCATACACAATGCCGAAAACCGGAATGCTGTTTTCGCAGAGCGCAATGTTTACTGTAAACTCACCGTTGCGCTTTACAAATTCTTTGGTGCCGTCGAGTGGATCTACAATCCAGCAGTGTGTCCATTTTGCACGATGCTCATCATACGGATGATTGGCATCATCTTCTTCGGTAAGAACAGGAATGCCGGTTTGCTCAAGGTGTTGGCTGATGATTTTGTCGGCCTCACGGTCGGCCTGTGTAAGCGGCGAATCGTCGGCTTTGTAGTCAACATCAAATGCCGATGCGTAAACGCGCATAATTGCTTTTCCGGCTTCGAAAGCTGCGGTAAAAGCTGATGATACCAAAGAATTGTCAGTCATTAAGGAAGAAAAACAAGTTGTTACCTAATTACATAAATGAATTATTCAGTCGAACAGAATGATAAATGGCGAGAAGCAAAACAGTATCACGATCCAATTTATAATAAATGATGAATGGAAAACGGGAAGTGAAAATTTTCCGGCGATTATACTTTGCGGCTACACCAATTCCGGGATAGGTTTTTAGGACCTGAACAAGATGATTAACATCTTCAAAAAAGACGTTTCCCAGGCCTTCCCTCTGTGAGTTATAGTAATTGACAATAGCTTTTATTTGATCCCTGAACCGATCACTTTCGCGAATAGAAAACTGAGTACTCATGCTTTTCGTTCAGAACGCATCTGGTTCACGAAATCATCCCAGTTCCCAAACTTTTCGGGATGCTCAGTCCAGTCTTTTTCAATTTGATTTAGTTCTGCCAGTTGCTCTTCTGTTAAATCATCATCAAACTGAGTCATTGTTACCTGAACAGCAAGTTGGTTTAACACAGTATGAACAACTTGTAATTGATGAGGATCATCAAGTTGACTTATGGTATTCATGATTTCCTCTCTGAGAGATGCAGTTGTCATGGTGTTATGTTCTATCTACTAAAGTTACCCAAAAAATCAATACTTAGCACCACCTGTTCCGATCTGTTCAATCGGATGCCAGGTTGTTTTTACTTCCTGTAAATCAATAATAAAATAAGGGTTTTGAGCGCCGGCATCGTTCCAGTTATGGTTGCTCCAGTTGTAGGTACGCTTCACATTATCGGCAGCTTTTTCCTGAATCATTTTCCAGTCTGCTGCACTTCCGCCGGCCAGCACTATGGCATTCACATCCATGTGTGCGGCCATTTGGCCTAGCAGTTCTTTTTGCGTGCCGGTGAGAATATTCACAACACCGCCCGGAAGATCAGAGGTGGCAAGTACTTCGGCAAAAGTTATTGAGCAAAGCGGCTTGCTTTCTGATGCCAGCACTACACAAGTATTTCCTCCGGCAATTACGGGTGCAATTACCGAAACCAATCCACACAGCGATGTGTCTTGCGGTGCGGAAATAGCTACAACGCCAGTTGGCTCAGGCACTGAGAAATTGAAATGCGATGATTGCACCGGATTGACAGTGCTGAACAGTTGCTGATATTTATCGCACCAGCCGGCATAGTGCACCAGCCGGTCAACCGATAAAGCCACTTCTTTTTCGGCTGCGGCTTTGGTTAAACCTTGCTGCTGCAGCTCTTCAATAAACTGTGCTTTGCGGCCTTCCAGCATTTCGGCAATGCGATACAGAATCTGGCTCCGGTTGTAGCCGTTGCGGCCACTCCAACCTGCAAATGCAGCACGCGCTGCCACCACGGCATTCCTGAAATCTTTTCGCGAACTCAGACAAACATTGGCAATTACATTGCCTTTTTTATCGGTAAGCGGATAGTAGCGGCCCGACTCGGTGCGCGGGAATTGCCCGCCGATATAGAGCTTGTAGGTTTTCAGGATTTCGATGCGCGACATGGTAGTATGTTCTGGATTCCGTTCCCGAAGATACCGGAATCCTGTGAAATACTGCTAACATAAGGCCTAGCTTATTGCCAAAAACTTCCGCCGCACATCAGGCGTAGGAACCATGCATGATTCGCGTTTTCCCCACCATTTGTAGCGGTTGCGGCCAATCCAATCGTAAATGGCATCGCGGATAAACGGAGGAACAATGATAAAACCAAACAGCAGCGGCCATGCTCCGCTCATGCGGCGTGCAATGCGCAATGCTGCTGTAGAGCGCTGGTAGATTTTGCCGTTTTCAATCAGCGCTACGCTGTCGAGATTTTCGGCTCTAATGCCAAATGGAGCCAGCAGTTCTTTTGCAACATCAGATTGCAGTGCGGCTATCCGAAACCGATCTTTCGGATCGTTTGTAAGTATGCGGTTAACACCGGCGTTGCAGAAATTGCAGACACCATCAAAAAGTACAATGTAATGCGATGTTGCGCTCATGGCCTTACGGCAATTGAATATGGGTCAACAGCAACTTCTATTTTACTGCCCGGAATCAGCAGCAAATCACTCATGCGAATGAACACAACATTCCCGTTTCGCCCGGCGCAGTTGGTGCTGTGGTGCGGTGCGGGGCCTCCGGCGGCTACATTGCGGTTCGCTACAATGCAAAGTCCTTTGGCATCATCAACCGCAATTCCGTGCGGCTGAAAGCCGGAGTTGATAGTTGCCACTACCGTATTCGAGTTTGTGTTGATTACATAGACTGAGCCCCGGTTGCCCGGAAATGTTGCCGTATCTTCCATGCAGGTGATGAACAGATAAGGCTGTGTTCGCGAAATTGCCAATTCCTGCGGATAAACACCAACCGGAATTGTAGCCAGAAGCTGTCCTGAACTTGCATCCATTACCCGCACTTTGTTGGAGTGCTGACTGGTTACATAGTATTTAGTGCCATCAGGTGAAAAAATGAGATCGTGCGGATTTTCGGTGCTGGTGTTAACCGGAAATTGCGTTCCGTCGATGATTACTTTATCGGGAGATGTTGTGAATTGCGGGAACGATATATCAAACTTGTAGATATAGTTGCCCTGATTGCAGGTCACATAAAGTGTATCGCCGTTTGGGTGAATAGCCGAACCATGCGGCTGAATAAGTAATCCTGAACCCTGAAACATTTGCTCAAATGTCATTGTGTTCAGATTCACTTGCGATATGCGTCCGTTCGGATTCCAGTCAACCACATACGCGCGCTGCCCGTCGGGTGTGATGGCTAACGTGTTCCAGCTTCCGTAGGCATCATTGCTGTTTGAAGCCAGCAGCGCTCGGCCAACCAATGCATCATCAGAGCAGCGGTGTTTTTCGAGATAGCGGCCGTTTGAAAATGCAACGTACCAATATTGCCCGTCGGGCGAAAGCTTGACGTTGTGCGGCGATTCTACAATACTTTCGGCGCCAACACTTATTTTACGCATCTGCAGCCCGGTTTGCTGATCGAAAACCGTAACCACATCGCAGCCTTGGTTGGTAACATAATATTTTGCACGATGCTGTGTACCTGAAAAAGCTACGTTGCCATTGGCATCAGGTGCTCCCGCGTCAATCCAGTTGCGAAGTGTAATAACTTCCTCGCGGCTCAGCGGCTCACCATTCAGCGGCATCGTAGGTGCTGCAAATGCGCCGTATTCCTCAAAATGATTGGTGAATAAAAACAGCGTGCTGTACTCGTGTGAGTAAGGTATTACAACGGCTCCGTTTCTGTCGCCGCGCATCATAGCATCCCAGTTACTGAGATCAAGACCTGCCGCCGCACCAGCACTTCGCGAGTCGTGACAACCCGACACAGCGCATTTTGTAATCATTATTTTGGCGATATCAACCGGGTAGCCACGTTCGGCAAGATCGGCCGGCAAATCACGCTGACAACCGCCAAGAAATACTGCCGCTGTTCCAACTGCACCCATCAATAGCGCTACTATTCGCTGCACACGCATATACTTTTTGCTTTACTGTAAAGTTACTGAATTTGTGCGGGGAGTTGATAACGGATTTTTAAGGATAGAATTAAAATCAAAAATCCGCTCCTGCAATAACTGCAGAAGCGGATTTTAAGGAACATCTGGTTATTGTTTTTCCAATTTCAAAATCACCGTTTGCCCCGGAAAACCAATAGCACTGGTCGTTTTAAATTCCATTTTATCTTTTTTGCGCACTTCTACATCATACACACCACTGAAATTCTGGCACTGAATAATATTTTCTTCTGCTTCGTGTCCGCCGCTGTGCGCATCTTCCAAGTCACTTTGGTTAGATAGCTCAAACTTTTTGGCTTTCTCGCGGAACTGCCATATGTAGTGCGCGTGATTGCTGTCGTATGTCCAGTCGCCTTTGCAGGATGTGCCTCCGTAGATATCACAATCTTCAAATGTGAGAACCGGGAGGTGTTCTTCGGCAACACCGTCAACAGTAAGTGTTGTAACTTTCCAGGTGTTTCCGGCAAGGCGTTCTGAAGCTTGCTGAGTTTTATTGCACGATGCAATTACAAGAAGAATGGTTACAGCCAGAGTGCTGATCAGACTTATTTTTTTCATGGTATTTATTGTTGAACAGTTTCAGTTGTTATTGAATAATGGTCTGGAATGTTACATCTACATCGGTATCACCGGTTGCTGCATTACCATCTTTAATGCCGGGCTGATGCTTCAGCACAACCTGTGTAGTTCCGTTGCTGGCAGTTCCTGTGCGGAATTTGTTTTGCAAACCAACCGGCAGCGGAGGTGTGTTGGTATCGGTGTCAAGATAAGTGTGTGTAATTGTCGCACCTGTAATCGTAAAGAAGAACTGGTGGTCGTTGGCTTCTTCAAGCACTTCGTTTGAAATTGTGTCCACCGGACTGGCAAGTGTATTGAGCAGAATTACATCAACCAGATACGTTGTTGATGCCTGCAAACGAAGTGTGTCCCAAACAGAAGGAACGCCGCTGCCGTCGCCATCGGGATCTAGAAATGTAACGGTGTCAACCGCAGCTCCGGTGGCCGAATCGGTAACAAGCAACCGAAGACTGGTGATAATTTCCTGCTCATTTACAACCGGCGGCGGAACAGTTACCTGATCGTCGTCTTTTTTACAGCCGGTAATAAATACTGTTGCTGCTGCTGCGAGAATGAATGCTGAGTTGAGAATACGTTTCATATTTAATTAAGTTGAGAATGTTAATGAGTTGAAGTTGTTTTGGGTGATACGTTAAACGGAATCCGCACATGCACCCTGATGTTGCGGCCCATATCATCCGCATAGTAGCGGAAGCGGTTCAGGTAATCGCGGTAAGTTTCATTGAGCAGGTTGTTTACCGAAAGGCCAACTCCAATTTCCTGCTTACCGCCAATCAGGAAAGTCGCACCGGCTTGTATGCGCACCAATGTGTAAGCTGCGGGAGGCGCAACAAAATCGCTGTTTTGCGGTACCCGAAACTGTCGGTTTACATACTGCACCGAAGCTCCTGCGTAAGCATCATACATGCGTGTGCGCTTGGGCAAATCATACAGCAAACCCAGTTCAAACCTGTCGGCAGGCATCAGAATGAGCCAATCGTTCAGGCTTTTGTTCCACGCGCGCAGAACAGAACCTTTGCCGCTTACCGAAAAGCCGTGTGCTATTTCGCGACGCAGCGTAAGGTCAATGCCGCGCAAACTTACATCGGCCTGCGAAAAGCGAAACGTCGGAAATGCACCCTGAATACTTACCGTAGGCGGCATAGTCGGTTGCGCAAAAATAAAACCGGCTATGTAGTTGTAATACACACTTACTTCTGCTTCGAGCTTTTCGTGCTCGTGCCAGTTAAATGCGGCTGTTCCGGTATATGCAGTTTCAGGTTTCAGGTTTCGGTCGCCAATTTCTACAGATGCTGCGCCGTGATGCAATCCATCGCTGTAGAGTTCGTTCACGGCTGGCGAGCGCCAGGCGGTTCCTGCATTCAGAATCAGAATCGCTTTTTCGCTGAAGCGGAATGTTGCACCAACCGTGCCTGTTACGTTTGCAAATTCGTGAACGGGGGTGATGATGGTGTTGTTTTCGCGCTTGAAAACCTGCAAATGCCGGTAATCGAATCGCAAACCGGCTTCGAGTGTGAGCAGCGAATCACCGTGCCAGCGTTCGGTAATCCATGCTGCAGCGGTTTGATTGCGGAAGTTGGGAATGAAAAACCGTCCGGCATACGTATTGGCCTGATATTGTCCGGTTACACCAAATGCTCCGGTAAACCGTCCAATAGCGCGGTGCTCGGCAAGTACTTCTGCAAAATGCGAAGTGATTTCATAGCTCAGGTCAGGACGGTTTAAATTGGCCAGTGAATCATTGCGCGGACGATGTTTGTCGTACTCATACCGCAAATTATACTGCCGTGCATACACCGCTTCCAGGATCCAGCGTTCATTAATGTGATAATGCAATCTGAATTTTGCCAGTTCGTGCTCAACATGCTGGTACGGCCGGTCAATGGTATAACTGAACGAATCGGGTGTGGCCGGACGAACACTGCCGAACGCATTGTAGAGATCGGTAATGTTGCCAATGTGAGAACCTGAGAAAATTGCTACATCCGTATTAAACTGGCTGTAGTACACATCAGCCTCAAACCGCTCACGGTGCCAGCCAGCGGCTGCCGAGAAATTGGCTTCACGAACGCCTGTATTCCAGAGCCTGTAGTTGGGCGTGTTCACATTTCCCCCGCGCTTAAGCGAGCCCTGCACACGCCAGCTGAATGCCGGCAGACGTTTCAGGTTTTGCTCAAGCAGAAGTGATGCATTTCCCTCGCGGTTATTGCTAAAGCCGGCGAGGTTAAGCTCACCGCCAATGCCTGCTGAGTCGCGCATTTCTGCAGGTTCAATGAGCACCACACCGCCAAGCGCATCGCTTCCGTAGCGCATTGATCCGGCTCCTTTTATCACTGTAATTTTTGAAGCGGTAAACGGATCAATTTCCGGCGCGTGTTCCAAGCCCCATTGCTGTCCTTCCTGCCGCACTCCGTTGTTGAGCATTAAAATACGGTTGCTGTGCAGTCCGTGAATCATGGGTTTGGCAATGTTTGAGCCGGTTTGCAGTGCGGTAACTCCGGTAACTACAGTAAGTGCTTCGCCAAGCGATTTTCCGCGGACCTGTTCCAGTGTTCGGCCGCTTATTTCTTCGCGCGGCTGCGTAATTACGGGCGAACTGCCTTTATCGCTCACTACAATGGTTGGACCCACATGCTCATGGTGCGGCAGCTCAAAATTGAGTACCGTACTGGCCGAAAGCGAAATTGTTTTGCGCACCATTTCGCAATTCAGATGCGAGCATTCGGCTACATAGCTTCCTGCACAAAGTGTGCGGAAAACATAGCGGCCTTTTTCGTCGGCATAAACAGCGGTAAATGCACCGGTGCTTGCGTTGCGAAGCCGTATAAAAGCATACGGCAGCACTTCGCTGCGCCCCGAGTCACTAACCGTGCCCGATAAGGTTATGGTGCATTCGGGTGCATTTTGTTGTGCGTTCAACGGAACTGCATACAAGAATGCACCGAACAACAGCCAAAGCAGTGTTCGCATGTAAAATCAGGTTTGCTGAAAATGAAATGCCCGGCAACCTGCAGGTTTGCAGCGCCGTTTTTTGTGCTTAACCGTTAGCTCGCGGAGGGCCGCGAAGGAAAAGGCACAAAGGCTGTTCAGCAACAGCCGGAGCAGTTTTGTATTGTGGATGTGAAAATGAATACGATACAATTAAAGGCGTGAAACCAATTGCTTCCGGTTCAATTCCTATGCCTTCGATTTGCTCAAAATTACAGTGAACGTGTTGGCTGCTTACTGAAATCTTACTGCTGTCAACAATACAATCTTCGGTATCGTTGTGCGGAAAAAAACTGTGCAATAACTCCTGCGGAAGAAGATGAACAGCAAAAAACAGGAGCGCCAGTACTGCGCCCTGTTTGCCGATATATCTTCTGAGAGATTGCAACATAATTGCAAAAGTAAATGATTTGCCCGAAAATGAAGCGTTTATTCAATAACCAGTTTGCGGCGGGCTGCTGTTCCGGCAGTTGTAATTACTTCGCAGAGATAAACGCCCGGCGCCAGAGCTGCTGTAGTTACAGAAGTTTGCGGCGCGGTTAGCTGCTGTGAAAGAACAAGCTGTCCGTTTAGTGCATAGATATTGAGTTGCGCCGGTTTTACGGCTGTTGCTGTTGTCTGCAATTGCAAAATATCATCAGCCGGATTTGGAAAAAGGTTGAAAGTGGCTTCTGCATTCAGCAATTCATCGCCGGTTGAAACATTATTATCGCCGTAAAATAAATTGAGACCGCCGGCGTAGTTGCCAATGATTACATCAATAATTCCATCGCCGCTGATATCGCCGCCGCAGGGCGCTGTTCTGGAGCCAAGGCGGTCATCAATGTAAAGTGAATCGGTGAGTGTAAAGTTTCCGGCAAGATTTCCGTCGATATTATCATACCGGAAAATATACCCGCGTTCAGAACCAACAAGCAGCACCGATGCTCCGTTTTCTTCAAACAAAAACGGGGTGCTGTAGCCGGTTGTATAACCAGCCTGATTTACAACAACACTGCCGAGGAACGGTGTAATGAGTGTAAACTGCGGCGCGGTGGTTGTGCCGGTGTTTCTGTAGTAGTTAATGCGTCCGTCTTGTTCGCCAATGAGCAGATCCAGTTTGCCGTCGTTATCAACATCAGTAAGTTGCGGCGCGGCGAAATTTCCAACATCAATACCCTGGTAGTTTGCTCCGGCAAGCACAAAATTATCCGGCTGGCCAGGGTCTTTGCGGAAATAATGAATTTTACCCACCACATCGCCCACTATCATATCCTTATCGCCGTCGCCGTCTATATCACCAAAAGTTGGGGCAAGTGCAACAAGATTCAGGTTGAGCGCATTTATGCCTGCAAAATCAGTATTAACAAGCTGATAGAGCGGGGCAGTGGCAGAGCCGTTATTTCGGAAAAGTGCAATTTTTGAAGGGTAAACACCCGCACTGCTGTAGTAGCCATAGTTGCCAACGAGCAGGTCAAGGTCTCCGTCGTTGTCGAAATCAAACAATGTCGGGAATGCGCCTTCCCCCAAATCAATCATATCTTTTTGGAGGAAATTATTTTCTACAAATGTGGGAACAAGATTATTTGCGGTTCCTGTGTTTTTGTAAAGCCATACGCTGGTATGATTTTCGGATGTATTAGGCGCATTGGGCGAGAAGAGAACATCTTTCTTCCCGTCGTTATCAATATCCAGATAGAAACCGCAGGGAAAAATGGGCATGTTCAGCGTAAGACTTTGCGGATAAACATAGCTTACAGAGTCTATTTGCGCTGAAGTTGGTGTACCGCCGTTGCGCAGGTAGGTCATGAACGGATTGGTAAGATCGCCAATGAGTAAATCATGGTCGTTATCATTATCTGTATTGATACACTCAATACATGAACCGGCGTGGCGACTATTGCCGGTGCGCAGTACCGGAACATTACCGTTTCCTTCGGGGGCAACCGGCGGCAACGGACAGTTTGTTCCTAATGAAATACTTGCATTCAGGGCATTTTCATCAAAATGGCCCCAGCAATTTTCTTCTAACTGATACTTTAAGCTGTCGCATGTACCATAGGTTTCCATGCTCATGTTTTTGTGCCACTCAACCGTAGTTCCGGCAATTCCGAATGTAAGTACATCCAGGTCGCCGTCGCCGTCAATATCTTTAATGGCAGGAATATCAACAGCACTCACGTAAAGATTGCTGGAGAAGTTGGTGCTGTTTGGTGAAAGATTGGTGTAAACAAGATAATTAACCAACTGAAACTGCAAGCCGCTTGAGATTGTTGACGTGTTTTTGAAAACAGAAAAACCAGCAATTGAGTAAGTGAAAATATCCATTTTCCCATCGCAATTATAGTCGCGGAGCAATACCCATTGGTTAAGTACCGGAAACCGCGAAATGTATTCAGGGGCGAATGTATAATCGCTTTGGTTGGCTGTGCCGTTGTTGATCCAGGTAAGAATTTTATTTCCTGTCCGGTCAAACGAAAACAAGTCCATTGTTCCATCCTGATCAAGATCAATTTCACTGAACTGGCAAAAATTCATACCACCCGCCCAAGCCCAGGGCAGGAGCTGATTTCCTGAAACAACCTGAACAGAGTCAACCCGATTAAAGCTAAGCTGTGCCCGCATCGGCACTGTGAATACCAGACAAAAGATAGAGGCGTAAATAAGTTTCTTCATTGTTTTCATCATATAGATCCGCTGATACCGATGGATAGCCCGGTATAGTCGTTATTTAATTACAGGCGGGAGATACCTTTCAAAGATACAGTGAAATTGTATTGAAAGAAGTCTGATTTTTGGGGGAACGGGCTAAAAATAGCGCATTGTTTACCTAAATTCAGCTTGCAATTTCTACTGAGTTTACTTGAATTATCAGGAATCAGTAACGGGTGTTTTCATGTAATAAATTGACAGTCAAATAGCAGTAAATTATTTTAACAATAAAACGGCATCTTACAGAACATAAGATAAAGGCATTTGTGAATCCTATTTTTCTTCTATATTTGCAGCCTCCATTTTGGAAAGGTGTAACCCGTTGATTCACTTTTCGGTGGATATTTCGCAATAGCTATGCAAAACATTAAAGGAGCCATCCGCATTTTCGCCATATTGATGGCGCTGAGCTGTATCTTTTATCTCTCATTCACCTTCGTTACACGAAGCTGGGAGAAAAAAGCTGATTCTTATGCCACTGCTTATCTGAGCAGCAAAGAGGCTAAAGACATTATCGCCACGGCTGGCGGTAACAAACAGCGTGAGCAAAAAATCGCCGATTCGTTGAAAGAACTTCGCGTTCGTTATTTCCTCGACGATTCAATTGCCGGCAAAGACATTTACCTGAATTACTTTACTTACCAGCAGTGTAAAGAAAAAGAGCTTAGCCTTGGTCTTGACCTGCAGGGTGGTATGAACGTAACGCTGGAAGTATCTACTCCGGAAATCGTTAGTTCACTTTCGGGCAACAGCACCGATCCGGCCTTTACACAGGCTATGGCACTTGCACTCGAGCGCGACAAAACCAGCAACGATGATTTCGTTACTCTTTTCGGAGCTGCTTACGCCGAGAAAAATCCGCAGGGCCGCCTTTCCAGCTACTTTGCGGCCAGTCTCAAAGACGAAAACATTACCTACAACTCATCAAACGAGCAGGTGCTTGCTGCAATCCGCAAAGAAGCCAGCAATGCAGTTGACCGCGCCAAATTGGTTCTCGAAACCCGTATCAATAAATTTGGTGTTGCTCAGCCCAATATCCAGAAGCTCGAAGCCTCTAACCGTATTATTGTTGAGCTTCCGGGTGTAAAAGACAAGGCTCGTGTTCGCAAACTTATTCAGGGTTCAGCCAACCTTGAGTTCTGGGAAACCTACAACCTTTCTGAAATTGCACAGTCGCTTTTTGATGCCAACGAGCGCCTTAAAGTGGTAATGGGCATTAAAGATTCAACCAAAATTGATTCTGCCGCCTACACACCCAAATACGAAAACGCAAAAACCACCGAAGATTCGGTGAAGGCTCGTGACGCCGCTAAGAAACTTGGCGACAGCATCCGCAAAGCCGACAGCGTTAAAGAAGCTGCTGATACGACAAAGAAGAAAAACGAGCGCAACCCGCTGTTCGAGCGTTTTCAGCTTAACTTCACACAACAAGGGCAGCCCGGCGAAGGTCCGCTTGTAGGTTTCTGCGGACAAAAAGACACAGGCTATGTAATGAGTCTCTTCCGCAACCCGGAAGTTACCCGCATCCTGCCTTCAGATCTTCGTCTTGCCTGGGATTTCAAAGCAAGAACCGGCGATAACGGCGGCTCACCGTTCTACAGCCTTATCGCACTCAAAGCAGGTCGCGGTGGCCGTGCTGCTATGCAGGGCGATGTGATTACCAACTCACGCAAGCAAACCAGCCCCAACAGTGCCGGTTATGAAATCAGCATGAGTATGAATGCCTCCGGTACCAGCGAATGGGCGCGCATTACCCGCAAAAACGTAGGCCGCAGCATTGCCATTGTACTTGACAACAACGTTTATTCTTACCCCAACGTTAACCAGGAAATCACCGGCGGCGTTTCGCAGATTACAGGTAACTTCCAAAGTAAGGATGCTGATGACCTTGTAAACGTTCTCAATACCGGTAAACTTCCTGCACGTGCACGCATTGTAGAAGAAACCGTTGTAGGTCCTTCTCTTGGTAAAGAAGCTGTGCGCTCAGGTCTGCTTTCGTTTGCAGTAGCACTGCTTGTTGTATTGCTTTACATGGCCTTCTACTACAGCCGCGCAGGTTGGGTAGCCGGTGCAGCTCTGTTTGTTAACGTATTCTTTATTGTAGGTATTCTTGCTTCACTTGGCGCTGTACTTACACTGCCCGGTATTGCCGGTGTTATTCTTACCATTGCGCTTTCTGTGGATGCCAACATCCTCATCTTTGAGCGTATCCGCGAAGAACTTCGTGAAGGTAAAGGTCTTGGTATTGCAATTGCAGATGGCTACAAGCACGCCATGTCGTCTATTCTCGACTCTAACCTTACCACACTTATCCTTGGTATCATCCTGTACGCTTTCGGATCAGGTCCGGTACAAGGTTTTGCAACCACACTTATCATCGGTATTCTCAGCTCGCTCTTCTGCGCGATCTTCATTACCCGAATGATTTTTGATGGAATGCTCAAGCGCGAATCTAAAATTACCTTCTCGGTTCCTTCAACAGAACATGTGCTTGTAGGTAAGAATTTCGACTTCGTAGGCAAGCGCCGTATTTTCTACATGATCTCTGGTCTGATCATTACGGTTGGTGTTATCTTCTTCTTCAAAAACGGAGGTTTCCGTCTTGGTGTTGATTTCAGCGGTGGCCGCACATTTACAGTTGCATTTAATTCGGCTGCCAATACGGATGCCGTTCGTCAGGCACTCACACCTGAGTTCGAGAACACACCTGAAGTTAAAACCGCAGGTGGCAACAACCAGCTGAAAATCACTACCAACTTCATGTCGTCTGATATTTCAGACAAAGCTGATTCACTGGTAAAACTGAAACTCGCTAACGGCCTTAATAAAGCAGTAGGCGGAGCTGATAATTATGAAATTGTTGGTTCATCCCAAGTAGGACTTTCTATCGCGAAAGACGTGGTAAACCGCTCTTACGTTGTAATTATCGCTTCGTGCGTGCTCATGTTCCTCTTCATCCTGTTCCGCTTCCGTAAGTGGCAGTTTGGTTTGGGTGCTGTAGCGGCGCTGTTGCACGACGTACTGATGGTACTTTCATTCTTCGTGATCTTCGAAGGCATTGTACCGTTTGCTCTCGAAATCGACCAGCACTTTGTAGCAGCTATTCTTACCGTTATGGCTTACTCGATGACAGATACCGTGGTTGTGTTCGACCGTATCCGCGAGTTCCTTACCGGTAAAGGCAGTCAGATGCGCGGAGCCGAGCAGCGTAAGCTCATCAACTACGCGCTCAACAGCACACTTTCTCGTACCATCAACACCTCAATGATTACCTTCTTTGTACTGCTGGCCATCTTCATTTTCGGCGGCGATACAATTCGCGGATTCTCATTCGCACTGGTAATTGGTATCGTAATTGGTACTTATTCATCGCTTTGCATCGCTACACCGGTTGTGGTTGATTTTGACCGCAGCAAAGATGAAGGCGAAGAAGCTGTAAAAGCAAAAGCGTAAATCATAAACAAAAATTAACAACAGCCTCCGCAGTTAATGCGGGGGCTGTTTTGTTTTATTCAAGCGGCAAATAGCTACCTTTGCAGGAGATTCAATGAGCACACTGATCGCATTTCCGCTGTTTCTGAATTTAGGCTCTGGTGAGATATTCCTCATCGTTATTCTTATCGTGCTTTTCTTCGGTACCGATAAGCTGCCAGAAATGGTTCGCGGTTTTGCACGCGGTATGCGCGAGATGCGAAATGCCGCCGGAGAAATACAGCGCGAAATCGAAAGCAGCGTTAATGAAGTTCAGCGCGACATCAACCTAAAGCAACACATTGATGAAATTGCTGAGTCGGCTAGAACAATGGCCAATTCGGTTGATGAAGAAGTTCGCTCACTTGATGAGGCCGAGCAGCCTGTGCCGCCGGTTACTGTAATTTATAATCCCCAAAACCCGCAGCTCCCTGA
>CALRTD020000003.1:0-33781 GCA_943371015.1 Synechococcus sp. UW140
TGCCGGCGGTGCTGCGCATCTTCCGGGCATGGTAGCTTCACTAACTCCGCTGCCGGTGGTTGGTGTTCCCGTAAAGTCGTCGAACTCTATAGATGGCTGGGATTCCATCCTTTCTATTTTGCAGATGCCCAATGGTGTTCCGGTGGCCACCGTTGCCCTAAATGCCGCACAAAATGCCGGTATTCTTGCTGCGCAAATTATAGCTGCTGCTGATCCGGCTTTGCTTGAACGTATTGCCGGTTTCAAAGAAGGGTTGAAGAATAAAGTACTGAGTACACTCAGCCAAACCGAGACAACCGATTTCAGTTTTCAGGTAAAACGCAGTGATGCAGGCGAATTGTAAAGCCGACGTATTGCAATCATTATACTTACTTTCTTTTTAGCGTTTCTGCTTGCACAAACGGAGCGTTCCGGTTACATTTAAACTCCCTGCGGTAAACCATTGCCGCAAACCGGAACCCTTCATGATCCGAATTCTTGTAATTGCTGTTTTACTGTTCAGTGCAACGTTGCTTCATGCCGGTGATAATGCGCCGCTGGGTGCGCGTTCGCAGGGGCTTGCCGGTTGCGGCGTAGCGCTTCAGGGCGATCTCTGGGGCGTGCAAAATAATCCTGCTGCACTTGGTTTTGTGCAGAAATTTCAGGCCGGTGCTTTTTACGAAAGCCGCTTTCTGGTTCCCGGCTTGGGGCAGAGTGCCGTTGCTGCTGCATTGCCAACAAAGCCCGGTGTATTTGGCTTGGGTATCAGTTCGCTGAGCTTGCAAAATCTCTACATGGCCAATAAAGTTGGTTTAGGCTTCGCAAAAACATTCGGCCCCAAACTTTCGGCGGCTGTGCAGCTTAACTGGGTGTACACCCGTTTTGGAAACAACTACGGAAATGCGTCTGCTGCTGTTGCTGAATTTGGTGTTATGGCCGAACCGGTCAAAAACCTGAGTTTCGGTATTCACATCTTCAACCTTACGCGCAGCAAACTTGGTGGCGACAGCGATGAAAATCTGCCCACCGTTATGCGTGCCGGCGGAGCTTATAAATTCTCAGAGCAACTTATTGTTACGCTCGAAGCTGAAAAGGATATTGATCATAAGCCCGTTATCAGAGGCGGAATTGAGTACCGCCCTGCCGATGTGCTTTATCTGCGTGCCGGGGCTGCTTCCAATCCCGGACTCACTGCATTTGGGTTCGGACTCAACATGCAAAAGCTGCGCCTTGATCTGGCGACTACATTTCATCCCCAGCTTGGATTTTCGCCCTCAGTTGGTTTGCTATACTCGCTTTAATGAAGTTGCTGCGCACATACATTTTATTGCTGCTGCTGCTGTTGAGCAGCCGCGAAGTGTATGCGCAAATTGATTCTTCGGGCGCAGATCCGCTCAATCAGCAAATCGAAAATCTTTCCGAAACACTCGAAGCTGAAGATGCCGATTTAACCAATCTTATTGATAACCTTGCCTATTATATCGGGCATCCGATCAATCTGAATACAGCTTCGCGAGAAGATCTTGAAGATTTTGGTTTGCTCAGCGATATTCAGATTTCAAACCTGCTTACACACATTGCACGATTCGGTAATCTCATCTCCATTTACGAATTGCAGGCTGTTAATGGCTTTGATCTGGCTACGATCTATAAAATACTGCCTTACGTAAAAGTTGATGAACGTTTTGATGCCGGCCATTTCGATTTCAGAGAAATGATGCGGGAGGGCAGGCATGAAATAGTTGTTCGCGGTCAGGGTATTGTTGAAGAACAGAAAGGGTATTCAGAAATAGACAGTGCAGCTTTGGCCGAAAATCCTAATGCGCGTTATCTCGGTTCACCTTATCGCATATTTTCCCGTTATCGGTTTACCTATTCGCGTTTTGTGAGTGTTGGATTAATTGCTGAGAAAGACGCAGGCGAAGAATTTTTCAGAGGAACTCAGCAACAAGGGTTTGATTTTTATGCAGGACATATTTGCATCAGAAATATTGGAATTGTGAAAACCGCTGTGCTTGGCGATTACCAGATCAGTTTTGGTCAGGGGTTAACCGCATGGACGGGTTTTGCATTTGGTAAAACACCTGATGCACTTAATGTTCGTCGCGCAGGAATGGGCATCCGCCCTTATATTTCTTCTGATGAAAATCGGTTTTTGCGCGGTGCTGCTACTACGCTTCAGTTTGGGAAATTTGAAGCAACGGCTTTCGGTTCTGTAAAACGCAGAGACGCGAATATTACACGAACAGATACAGTTGGCACCGATATTGACATCGTTGAAGTAAGCAGTCTGCAAACATTCGGGTTGCACAGCACGCCTGCAGAAGTAGCTGATAAAGATGCGCTTCGCGAAGATATCGGTGGTGGTAATTTTACCTGGCGCAGCAAGAAAGTCAGAGTTGGGGTAACCGGTATTGCCAGTCGCTACAGTGCACCGCTTAACCGTAATCTCAACCTCTACAACCAATTTGAGTTTGCCTCGAAAACCAATTTTGTAACCGGTGCCGATTATGATTTTCTGTTTCGCAACTTTCATTTCTTCGGAGAAGCGGCACGAAGTCAGAATGGTTCATGGGCTTTTGTAAACGGTTTTACAGCCAGTCTTGATCCGAAACTTGCCGTTAGTGTACATACGCGCTGGTTCGGACAAAAATTCCAAAATCTTTACGGGAATGTTTTTGCCGAAGGCACAACAATAGCGAATGAACGCGGCGTTTTTATTGGTGTGCAGTACAAACCCTCGCGCCGGGTTTCGTTAAGTACATATATTGATCGTTTCCGTTATCCATGGCTGCGATATCGTATTGATGCGCCTTCATCAGGCAGCGATTTTTTTGTGCAGATCAATTTCACTCCCGATAAAAAAACGGATATGTATTTCCGTTATCGACGTCGTGATCGTTCAATAAATATTACCGATGAAGATGCGGTGATTGATTACACCGGCGCATTGATGCAGGAGAATTACCGGTTCAATATTCAGTATCCGGCAGGTAATTCATTTAAACTCAGAAACCGCATTGAGTTTTTGCGCTATCAAGTAAACAGCGGTGAAATTGAAAACGGATTTATTATTTGGCAAGACATTACCTATAAGCAATTGGGTAAACGTGTTTCGTTCACCGCACGCTATGCACTTTTTCAGACCGATAGTTATAACTCGCGTGTTTACGGTTATGAATCAGATATGTTATATGCGTTTTCTATTCCTGCTTTTTACGACCGCGGTTCACGAGTTTATGCGTTAATTAACTGGGATGTAACCCGCCATTTTGAGATATGGGTTCGTGCAGCACAAACTTTTTACAACAACCGCCGCATCATCAGCGAAGGTTCTTTGAATGAAATCAAAGGCAACACACGCACAGAAATAAAAGTACAGGTGCGACTGAAATTTTAAGTAACAATCAATTCACTTTTTTCCAGTTCCGACCAGCCGAGCGCTGCGGCGCCCATTATTGCTGCGTTTTCGGGCAGTGATGAGACGAGAAGTTGGATACGGTTTCGATTATGAACTAATAACTGCTGTTCAAAATGTATGTGCAGCGGATCAAGTAATACATCGCCGGCAAGTGCTAATCCGCCATACAGAAAAATATGTGAAGGACTCAGCAGTGCAACCATACCTGCAAGAGCCTGCGCCAGATATTGTGCGGTTTCGTCAAGTGCTTTGCAGGCTGTAATATCGCCCTGCCTTGCAGCTTCAACAATGTCAGGACAACTGAGTTCACCGGAGCTGAATCTGCGATGCAGCGGTGAGTGTGCAGCTGATTTTTCGAGCAATTCCTGTGCTGTGCGCAGCAAGCCACCTGCCGAAGCATACGCCTCAACACAGCCATATCTTCCGCAGCCGCAAAGTCGTCCTGCAGGCACAACAGTTAAATGTCCAAATTCGCCAGCCATGCCATCGGCACCATAAAGCATTTTTCCGTTCACCACAAATCCACCGCCAATTCCGGTGCCGAGAGTAATTACAGCAAAGTTGTTCAGCCCTTTAGCGCCGCCAAAATACTGTTCGCCAAGTGCTGCTGCATTAGCATCATTGGTAATTACAACTTCATCAATGTTCAATGCTTTTTTGAACTCAGCGGCAAGCGGCACAATGCCTTTCCACGCCATATTGGGAGCGTGTTCTATATTTCCGGTGTAGTAATTACCGTTAGGAGCACCAATTCCGGCCGCTACAATTTCAAGCTGATTTTCAGTTGCCGTTTTCTTCAGCCATTCTGATGCGGTTCGGGCAAAGGAACGTACATCCGGAAATTGCAACGTAGGCATCACGGTCGAAAAAAGCACATCGCCGTTGCGGTTGCAAATTCCAATATGGCAATTGGTTCCGCCAATATCAATGCCGGCACAAACCTGTTGTTTCATCAATGATTAATATTACTGTTTACGTGATTTATAGTTTTGCTCTCGGCATCAGAAAATCCTATACGCCATCCTTTCCAACCATAGTAAGCGAGGTAGAGGTAGCAGGGAATTGTGACAAGAAGGCTGCGCTGCAAACCAATTGCTACATTATCAGCTGCATATCCTGCAAGCAAGGGCAGAAATGCTCCGCCAATAATCATCATCACCAGCAGCGAACTTCCCTGGCTTGTAGAAGGGCCGAGTTTGTTAATGCTGAGTGTGAAAATATTTGACCACATCACAGAATTAAATAAGCCAACGGCCAGCAAAGCCCAAAGCGCAATACTGCCTGTTCCGAAAGAAGCGGCTGCAATTAATACAGCGGCTGCAAGTGCAAACATCATCAGCAGGCGAGGTGCATTGCCGCGACCAATTATAAAGCCTGTTATATTAACTGCCAGAATACCAAAGTAAGGAACTACTTCTGTGATATTTTTTTCGGTAATGAGCAGTATGAATGCCGTGAGCAATACGGCTGCTCCAATCATGTAAATAACACGTTTGATAAGCGATGAAAATTCGGTGAGTGCTATTGTGCCCAGAAAACGTCCGGTCATTGCACCGCCCCAGTAATACACCAGAAAAGCATCCGCCATTTCTTTGGATAAGCCGGCAACTTCGGGCAATGCCATAAATCGGATTGCATAACTGGCCAGCGTCACTTCTGCACCTACATATACAAAAATGGCAATCATGCCGAGGCGCAGGTGCGGGAATTTCCATGCACCGCTGCTCATTTCTTCGCCCTGTACTTCCGGTAATCGTATAAACCGCAGCACAGCAGCAGCAAGCAGAAATACAAGTGCCAGCGACACATAAGGCATCTTGAGCACATCAACAGAAACAGCACTTCCTTTGAAAATAATTGCACCGCCTACTAAAGGCGCTAGTGCAGTACCGAGCGAATTGAAACCTTGCGAAAGATTCAATCGGCCTGATGCGCCTTCGGGTTTGCCAAGCAGCGAAACATACGGATTGGCGGTAATCTGTAATAATGTAATTCCTGATGCAAGCACGAAGAGCGCTGCCAGAAACCAGCCGTATTGTTTAAGCTCGGCCGCAGCATAAAAAGAAAGGCAACCCAAACTGCAAACAATAAGTGCGATGATCATGCCTTTCCGGTAACCAATTTTTGAAATCGGATCGCCTTTTGTGACTGACCAAATGTAATAGATGAGTGATACAAATCCGTATGCGATGAAAAACGCAACCTGAACCAACGCCGATTGGGCATTGCTCAGCGAGAAAGCATCTTTCAGTTTCGGCATCAGAATATCATTCATTACGGTCACAAATCCCCAGAGGAAAAAGAGTACCGTCATCACCGCAAATGCGAAGACGTAGGATGAATTTTTTTGCCCGTTAGCTGTGGAAGTTTGCATCGATCAGGCGTTGTGTTCCGTTCTGAAACAGTGCGTAATTAAAACCTTTGTGCAAACCAAATGCACCGTGCTCGCCGGTTTTGGTAATGACCAGAATGCCAACCTGAAAGTCGTTGAAGTTGCTGTGCTTTTTCACAATGCGGTGAATGGCTTCTTCGGCGGCTTCCTGCGGTGTTGCTCCGCTGCGCATGAGTTCTACTGCTGTGTGCGATGCAAGTGTGCGCAATACGGTTTCGCCAAGTCCGGTGCAGGTTGCAGCACCAATTTCATCATCGCAGAAAAGGCCGGCACCAATAATGGGCGAATCGCCGATGCGTCCATGCATCTTAAATGCAAGTCCGCTTGTTGTGCAGCTTCCGGCAACTTTACCTGCATTGTCGAGTGCAAGCAGTCCGATAGTATCGTGATTTTCGATGTTGATGATGGGCTTGTATTTTTTCTCTTTCATCCATTCTTCCCAAGCCTTGCGCGAAACATCGGTAAGTGTGTTCGGGTGCTTAACCATTCCGAGGCTTTCGGCAAAGAGTTCGGCACCTTTGCCCGAGAGCATCACGTGCGGTGTATCTTCCATTACTTTCCGCGCCAGTGTAACCGGATGATCAATGCCCTGCACAAAGCTCACGGAACCTGCGCGCCCCGAGCCTTCCATAATGCAGGCATCAAGCGTTACAATGCCTTCGCGGTCGGGAAAGCCGCCGAGTCCTACGCTGGTATTTGTGAGGTCAGATTCTGTTACGCGCACACCTTTCTCAGCAGCATCAAGCGCCGAGCCCCCGCTCTGTAAGATGCGCATCGCTTCGGCGGTGGCCTCCATGCCGTGTTTCCACGTAGCAATAGTCATTGGTCCGCCGGTGCGACTTTCTGCATTTACTTTCTTTTTGCGTTTTTTGCCCGCTGCATTTGCCGGTAAACTGATTCCGGCAAATAATGCTGCAAGTGCAGCACTGTTCAGAAATTTCCGTCGATTCATGTGCCGCTGCAATTAGTTTTTGGGAGTAATTTTTATCTCATCAGCAAATAACCAGGCTTTGTTGCCATTGCCTAAATGCCAATCAGGACAGGCATTCAAGCCCTTTGCAATTATTTTTACATAACGGCATTGCTGATTAGCAGAACTGCCGAATGTTTTTATTTCAGGTTCCGACTGGTGATCATCAAAATTTAAATTATCGATTCCGAGCGGTATAAACTGAGTGCCATCTGCAGAAACAAAAAATGCAACACTTCGCGGAAGAAATATCCACGAACGCTGATCGTGCAGAAAGTTGATTTCAATTTTATCGACAGTTATTTCTTTGCCGAGATCAACAATCATCTCCACCTCATTCTTTGCAAATCCTTGCCAGTCGCCGGTTCTGAAATCGCGAGTTCCGGTTATTCCGTCTATCAATGCCCGTTCGCCGGATGCTGCATATTGCTGCGCGTATTTTTGTTTTATGGTTATACCTGCCCACGGCGGAGGTTGTCTGTATCGCATCTGAATAGTATCGCTGTTTGCAAAACCGCTGCGTGCTGCGAACACCAGATAATCACCATATCCTTCGTTTAGCGGAGCTGTATATTTTTTCCAGTTCCCCGATTCGTTTTTCTTTTGCCAGAAGATTTCTGCATCCTGCTGCGGAGTGTATAATTCGAGACCAAGACTTACTCCGAATACTTCTTTCATGACCGAAACACGCGGAGAAAGTGTAATCGGTGCAGACAAGAGTTCGGGTGAAGGTGGAAGTGATGCTGTTGTATTCCCCCATGTTTTATTGGGTAATGCATTCATGGTAAATGTTAGCTTTCCTCCCTTTGTAATTGTCGAATGCTCAATCCATGTCTTGTTATAAGTTACACCGTTAAGCGTGCATGAGTTGATGTAAGTATTCTTTGCAGCACCGGGTGCAGATATAAAAAAGGACCTTCCGTTTTCCTGATGAATTACTACTTCATCAAATTGCGGAACTCCGATTACATATTGTGTTGTGCCCGGAATTACAGGATAAAATCCGGCCATGCTCATTACCAACCATGCCGAAAGTTGTCCGCAATCATCATTGCCGCAAAGTCCGTCGGGCTTATCTGTGTAAAGCGTGCTGCATATTTCGCGCACCCGTTGCTGCGTTTTCCAGTGCTGTCCGGCATACGCATACAGGTAAGCCGCATGGTGACTCGGTTCGTTGCCATGTGCATATTGTCCGATGCATCCGGTAATATCAGCCTGTTCGCGTCCGGATGTTGCGGGGCTTGAGGTAAACATTTTATCGAGGTGACTGGCTAATGCATCGTTACCGCCATGCATTGTGCTTAATGCCCGAATATCTTGCGGAACATATAAACTGTAGTGCCAGGCATTGGCTTCGGTGTAGTGTATGTTTACCTCTTCAGCAGCAAAAGGTTCTGTAAACATATTGTTGCGGCGGGCGCGGAAGAATTTAGTTTGCGGATCAAACAGGTTTTTCCAGAACTGACTGCGTTTCCCGAATTCGGTTGCCGCATTGTTGTTTCCCGCCCGTTTAGCTGTTGCTGCAATGCACCAATCATCGTAAGCATATTCAAGTGTTTGCGAAACGGATTCGGCTTCGTCGCCCGGTACAAATCCGTTTTCACGAAAAGCAGGTTGAACGCGGTAGTTGCCGTTTCCTGTTTCCGTCATTGCTTTGAGTGCAGCAAGCGTATCGTAATCGCAGATACCTTTTGCCCATGCATCGGCAATAACTGAAACTCCGTGATAACCAATCATGCAATTGGTTTCATTGGCCGAGAGTTCCCACATCGGAAGTCGGCCACTTTGTGCATGAAAGTCGATGAATGTATTTACAAAGTCGGAGGTACGTTTCGGTTCAAGAATAGTGAAGAGCGGATGCAAGGTTCTGTAGGTATCCCAGAGCGAAAAAACAGTGTAGTGTTCGCGTTTTGTATCGGTATGTACATTGCCGTCGGGACCGCGGTAATCGCCGTTTACATCGCTGTAGAGATTGGGTGCGATGCAGGAATGATAGAGAGCGGTATAGAATTTCCGGTGATTTTCTTTTGTACTGCCTTTGACTTCAATTTTTCCGAGAACCGAGTTCCAGTGGCTGTTGGCTTTTTTACGCACCTGATCGAAATTCATTCCTGCTGTTTCGGCAGTTCGGTTTTGAGCCGCATTATTGGTGCTTACGGGTGAAATGGCCAGTTTTACTTCCAGCGGCTTATTCAGTTTTCCGAATTTAAGAATGGCTTTAGCCGATTTTGAATCGAGCTTTTTTTCGCCTGTTAAACGATCAAAGCTGTAAAGTTCGGCTGCAAACGGAGCCGAGAATGTAGCCGAAAACCAAACCCGCTGATCTCTGGCCCAGGCTTCTGAATACCGCCAGCCGCTTATGGTTGAGTCATTTTCAATGACAAAGCCTGAGCCGGTTACCGCATCTCGGTGAACAAGGTCAATGAGCAACCAGGCCTCTGCTTTTTTCGGAAAACTGTAGCGGTGAACTCCGGTGCGGGGAGAAGCTGTAAGTTCACAGAGCATTCCGTTATCGGCCTTGACTTTATAATAGCCAGCCTCCGCATATTCGTTTTTGTGGTTGAATGAAAAACGATAACCGGGCTTACCGTTAGCACCGTTGTTCAGCAGCGGACGATTCGCCGACGGAACCACAAGGATATCGCCGTAGTCGCTGCAGCCGGTACCGCTGAGGTGTGTATGTGAAAATCCGTAGATAAATGAATCGGAATAATGATAGCCCGAACAACCGTCCCAGCCGTCGAGCCGGGTATCCGGACTTAGCTGAACCATGCCAAACGGAACTGTTGCACCCGGAAAAGTGTGGCCGTGTGCATCAGTCCCGATCATCGGATCGGCAAGCTTGTGAAGATTACTTGCTTTCGACGGTGTGGAATAGCTCCATGAAAAAACAGGTGCCGAAGTCTGTTGACTAAGTGTTTTCCAACTGTTCAACTGAGCAAGTATCAGCGCAGTGATTCCGAACCAAACAAATTTTCTTTGATGCATCATTATGCCGAATTTATGAAAGTTTTTGTTGATCGCTAAAACGATTAAGCCGTGTTGGTCATTAGACGATCGTTAGATCGGATGATTGCTAATTTTAGAGACAGCTTAAAGATTCGCGAAACAAATAAATTCTTGATAATTTTTTTTGTCATGGTATATAATTAGTAAAAAGTAACTACGGTGATGAATTTTAACTGTACAACAAGTTTTTTCAAGAAAAAACTACGTGAAAACCATGCTGCTTCGTATGTCTGTTAATTTGTAATTTATTGTTATATAGTTTATTGTGTGTGATAATTGCTTGTGTTGGGCGTAGTTTTTTGGTAATTAAGTTTTGAGCAAAAAAAACAAACCTCCTACACTTGTGCCCGATTTCAGATGTAAATCAACTGTATTCTAAAAACGGAACCGGTTTTTTTGTTTACAGTATCGGGCGGAAAATTAGACCGAGCTGTGGATGCGGCAGAGAGAATTACGCAGGGGATCAGGGTGCAGTTTGAAGGAACTTCACCCCGTTGCTCTCTCCGCATCCACAGTTCGGTTTTTTATTGGAAAAATTTCGGTTACGCCTCCATCTTCTTCAGCCAACGCTCAAAAACAAATCGTGATCGTTCGTTATGATCCGGTTTCTCTCCGTGAGCTTCGAGCAAAGCTTTTCGCATCTGTTTAAAGCTTTGTTTTGTGGCTTCTTCATTGCCTCTGTTCTGTAAGATTTCTGTCCAGCCCGAAAGGCAGATGGCATCATAAGCTAATTGTGCAGCAGGAGTTGTTTTGGTTTCCGCTTTGTTTTGTTTTCGTTTCATGCTGCTCAGCAAACTCTCCATCCGATCTTCATCCCCCATTTCGTAACAGATGGCAAATTCGAACTGCCTGAGTTCATCTGCGAACGGATATTTGCGAGCTGCCTCATCGTTAATCATCCGCGCCAGAATTCGCGTGGCGGTTTTGATTTGTCCTTCTATCAGATAAGCTCCGGCAAGCAACATGAGGAACTGATGCCTTCTCCAGCTGTTGGCTGATGTCCAGCTGATAGCGCTTTCAATTGCAAAGAATTGTGATTGCAGCTCGATTACCTGTGAAAACCGATCGAGCGCAAACATTATTCTGGCTTTCGATACGAGATAAATGAGATAGAGCGGATTGTATTTTTCGCGAAATCCCATGCTGCCCAAAAGTTGCAGGAGGTTTTCATATTCTTCGAGATAGGGCAGTGCTTCTTCTGAACGGTTGAGCAGCGGAAATGCGAGTATGATATTACTCAGGTTATTGGCATAGCGCAGATAATGTTCTGTGCTTGCTTTTTCGGAGCTGCGTAAGATTTGAAATAGTTTTTCAGCCTCTACAATGTAGCCTTCAAAGTCTGAAACAGCAAGGCAATAGAACGCGCGCATCGAGAGAGCCGAAATGATTACCCGTTCGTTGGTAAACTCATTTAACTCTTTGTTAAATGCAGGATGTGATGTCAGCTCTTTGAGCCGCTCTCGATACACTTCGGGTGAGTAGCGGAATTCGTTATTGGCCTCCATGGCCAGCATAAACGAAAGGTCGCCAACTTCATGCAGTTCATGAATGATGTTTAAACTCTCATTCAACTGTACATTGAGTTTTTTGATCTGCTGCCGGGTGGCATCGGGAGTGAGATCAATGGGAATGCTGGTTTTTTCGCGCCAGATTAGTTCGGGCATCATTTCCATTGCTCCCGAATCTTCGATCAGCAGCCGGGCTCGTTTCAATACATCGCGCAGCGGGCCGCGCAATTGTTTGAGCAAAAGTACTTCAGCCTGCTTGAGTAATTCGTGAATTTCGACACGCGGTACATGCCGTGTATGGTAGTCGGCAAGTGATTCGATCAGGCGCTGATACAAATAAGCTTTGATGCGCGCATACTGACCAATATTACCGGCTTTGCGTTTGTAGGCTGTCTGGATTTCTTTTTCGCCGGCCTCGGGCATTGCCTCAATAATATTGAAGAGCGTGAGGTATTTATTGTCGCCGCCTTTGGTTACTGATCGCTGAAAATGATTTTTTTCTCCGGTCGTGAGCGAGCGGATCAGCAGCAGTACAGGGTCGTTTACAATTTCGGCCATCGAAGTCCCGAAATTAAACAATCGGTTCGGGTTAGTTGCAGGGCAGAGAGAATTTCTGAACTTTGAAGCATGATCCGATTTTTTCTGCTTCTGCTGATTTATCCGTTTGTAAACGGCTGCGGTTCTTCTACCGTTAAAGAAATAACCGCAGATACTATGCAGCAAAGTACTCCGGAAGTTGTGCTGCTGACTCCCGGCATTGTGCAGGCACTTCGTGCGACTGATGGCAGCAGTTTTCAGCTTTATATTCCTGCCGGGCTTGATACAACTGCTCCTGCAGGTGTTGTTGTATTTCTTGATCCGCATGCCAACGGACGATTGCCGCTTAACTTTTACAAGCACATTGCCGACTCATTAAATTTAATATTTGCCGGTTCCGATGTATCCGGCAACGGTGTTTCCATGCAAACCATAGCCGCGCATCTGGATGCAGTAAAAGCAACATTGAACCAGCGGCTCAAGTTAAAGAGCGGCAGTTACTACCTCTGCGGTTTTTCCGGTGGTGCGCGGGCTGCAGCTGCATTAGCTGCGCAGAACGGTGCATCGGGTGTGGTACTTTGCTCGGCAGCTCCGGGCGATGCTGTTTCGGAATCGCTAAAAGTGGCTGGTGTGGCCGGAACCGGCGATATGAATTACCTTGAAATGCGGAAGTGGTTTGAGGCCAACCCATCAGCCGGACTGTATCTTTTTGCCGGCGAACATACATGGCCGCCATCTGCTGCCTTGTCGCTTGCCCTCGAAGCTATTCTCATCAGCACCGGAAATGCCAGCGAAACAATTGCCGCAGCTTATTCCGATGCCGCCGGTAAACGCATTGACTCCCTCTCTGCAAATGACTGTGATCTGGCGGCACAACTCTTAACTGCTGTTTCCGCTTGTCTGAACAAGTTTCCGGCACAGCAGAAAGTGCTGATGAATGCAAAACGCAGCGCAATAACCGGTGCGCCTTGTGTGAAACAGCATTCCGCAAAACGCAGCGCAACTGAGGAAATCGAAAAAACCTTGCAGGCCGAAATACAGCAAACAATTTTTTCGAAAGATCCGGCCTGGTGGCAGGAAAATGCTTCACGTTTGTTTGACGCAAAACCGGGCAGCGGCGAGGAAATGATGCGCAAACGCGTGCGTGGTTATGCAAGCCTGCTCTGCTATTCATACACCACACGGGCTATGAAAAGCAATAACCCGAACGGAACCGACAAACTCATTACCACTTATTCAATAATAGATCCTGAAAACAGCGAATGGGCCTATCTCCGCGCTTGTCTGGATGCCCGTTTGGGAATGCCTGATCTGGCTTTTGAAGCATTGAATAAATCGGTAAAACTGGGCTTTAAAGATAAAGCGCGTGCCGAGTCGGAAGCTGATCTGGCTTCGCTTCGCGCCGATCAGCGGTGGGTGAGTTTTATAACTTCAATTTCTTTGTAACATGCAGCGTTTTATCGCCTTTTTTATTGAAGCTGTGTTTTGGATGCAGTTGTTTTTGTTTCCCCTCTTTTGGGCTACAATTCCTGCTGTGATTATTTTCAATTCTTCTACAGAAAGCTGGGCTGCTCCAACAGCAGTCGGCCTTTTGGTTGCAGGTGCTGCTATCGGAATCTGGCTTGCCGAGCGGATTCGTAAAAAATATGGATTATGCTCTGCTTTTTTTGGACGGTTTCTTGGCCGTTAAGAAGCAGATTCATTAACCGAAGGTTTCGATTTTGGAGTGAGCCAAATTACTAAAAGAGGAAATAGCAGCAGATCGGTAAACACAGCTACAAAAAGCGTAATACTTACCAACAAACCAAAGTAAAACGTGCTCTCAAAACCTGAGCCAATAAGGGTGAAAAATCCGGCGCAGAGTATGAGTGATGTAACTATAACTGCTTTCCCTGTTGAAAGAAATGTGCGTTTTACAGCCAATGGAAACGACTTTCCTTTCATCCGTTCCAATTTGAGCCTTGCCAAAAAGTGAATCGTGTCATCGGTTGCAATTCCGAATGCAATAGAGAAGATAATTGAGGTCGATGATTTTAACTCAATGCCGCACCAGCCCATCAAGCCGCCGATGAATACAATAGGCAGCAGGTTCGGAATTACAGCAATAATCACCATGCGCCACGAGCGGTGAATGAGCGCAATAATAAGTGCAACTACCAAAATGGAAATACCTAATCCCTGCAAGGTATTTACAACCAGGTATTCGTTGTTTTTGTCAAGCATTGTAGCTCCGCCGGTAATTGTAACCTTAATTGGTTTTACTGCGGCGGTAGTTGCCAGAAATGCATTCAAACTATCATTCAGTTTAAAAACTTCTCTGCTGCCGATATCGTGCATTTTTCCGGTAATGCGTCCGGTACGCCCGTCGGGTGTGAGCAGGATTTTATACTCTTTGCGTTTGCGGAAGGGCTCGGCCAGCTCAACCGCTTCTTGTATTGTTGCGCTGTCGGCCGGGAGTTTAAAGTAATCGGGATTGCCGTTGTTGCGCGATTTGTTCACCGCCTTCACAACGGTTGCCGGCGAAAGCAGAAAGCCTACGCCGTATTTGGTTTTCAGAAAATGTTCAAGCGTGTCAATAGCCCGGAGTTCATTTACGCCGAGAAGTGTACTGCCGGGAGTGGCTGCATCAATCTGCAATTCAAACGGACGAACACCGGAGTATTGTTTTTCAAAGAAATCGAAGTCTTTGCGGAGATCATCGTTTCTGGTCAATCCTTCAATGAGGTAATTGTTGCGCTCAATTTTAAATATGCCAACAATGCAAAGCATAATTAAAACAAGTGCTCCGACTGCAATGGCTTTGCTGTTTCTCAGAATCCAGCGCAGCAAGGTATGCAGGCGTTTATCCCAGAAAAGCGAAGTGCCGCTGTCGAGTTTTAGTTTAGGTTCGGGCAGCACATTCAGCACAACAGGCATAATAGAGTAGGCGAGTACAAAGGCCACAAAAACACCTATAGAAGTGTAAATCCCAAAGTCGCGGATGGGTTTGATGTGCGAATTGAGCAGCGAAAGAAAACCAAGTGCTGTAGTAAGCAATGTTATAAACGTGGCAAACCCTGCTTCTTTTACGGTCTTCAGCAAGGCTTCAAAACGGTTTGGTGTGCCGCGCTGCAAGCGGGTTTCACGAAGTTCTTCAAGATATTTGGTTACAATGTGTACCACGTCCGACATCCCCACAACAAACATCATGGTTGGCAGCAACACGGTCATAATATCCAGCGCTTTTCCGGTGATAGTCATCAGCGCAAGCGTCCACAAAATAGCCAGAACCACAATAAGCACCGGAACCCAAACACCCCAGAAAGAGCGGAAGGAGATAACTAAAAACAGCACAACCAGAAAAAACGAAGCGGCAAAAAAGACGATGAACTCGTTCTGGAGTTTTTCGAGATATACTTTCTGACCGTTCATCTTTCCGGCCATGTGAAATTTATCAAACTTGAACTGATCAAGCAGTGCATTCATGCGTTGCAGCAGTACGTCTGATTTTTCTTTCGAAATACCTTCGGTTGTTTTGATGTAGATGCAGAGCGAACGCGCATCACTGGCAAAGAAAGTACTGCGGAGTTCTTCTGATTTGTAAATGATGGTAGAGTCTTCGCGGTATCGTGAAGGCTCATCAATGTGCAGATACGGAACCCGCATGGCGCCGAGATCTGTAATTATTGTATTCTCAATATTTACCGGCGATGTTATTCGTGTAATGTCCGGAAGCTCGCGCAGTGAATCAGAAAAATCGCTGACTTTATCTAAGAATACAGAATCAAATACACCTGATTTATTTTCGAGTGCAAGTAAAACGTACTCATTGTCGTACTCAAATGTTTCCCGGAATTTGAGGTAAACATCAAGATCAGGATCATCAGTAGGGAAAAAGCTCTCGAAATCGTAATCAAACGAAATTTTACGCAGTGCAAATCCAGAAAACACAGTGGTTAGTACCACAAATGCTAAAGCTGCAATGCTCAGTAATCGGAAATGTTTACGGACAAAATCAAGCATAGTCAGCCAATGAAACAAGCAAAACCGAAACCTGTTCACTTTACCGAATAAAAAAGTGGAGCAGGACGGGCACAAAGATCTGCATAAAAAATGTCCCTCAGCAGTTGTGCAGAGGGACATTTTTTCCGGGAGCTGTGTGTTTAGATTTTCTTCACGCTGACCGCATTGGCACCTTTGCGACCTTCTGATATTTCATAAGTTACTTTATCACCCTGATTGACCGGCTGGTCGATAAGGCCGGTGATGTGAACAAAAATTTCCTTTCCGGTTTGATCATCTTTAATAAAACCGTAGCCTTTGGTGGCGTTAAAGAATTTGATTTCTCCTGTGTTCATTTGGAGGTATGGATAATGATTTTGAATTTATTGAATTAGGTCTAATTTACGTAATCTATATAATTCTCCAAATTTTCAGGAGAATAACCAACTTTGCGGCAGATTATCCGTCACATTAAAATATGGACAACAAAAACGAAAATAGCACTGCTCCGCAAGGAGCTCCTCGTAAATATACAGTCCCCCCCGAAGGCTCTCTGGGCTTGCTGGCCTTGGGCTGGCGCGGTTTAACACAGTGGAGAGCTGCTCGTGCGGCTACCATCCAGCATCAAAATAAAGAGAACAATGAGCAGAAAGGCTAAACGTGTAATTCTGCTTGGCTGGGATGCTGCCGATTGGAAAGTGATTAATCCGCTGCTGGATGCAGGGCAACTCCCCGCACTCCAGAAACTGATTGAAAACGGAGTCATGGGCAATATTGCCACACTGGATCCCCCCCTTTCGCCAATGCTCTGGACTTCTATTGCAACCGGCATGACGGCCGATAAGCACGGAATTCTGGGCTTTGTAGAGCCTGATCCGAATACCGGTAACATACGACCGGCTACGGTGACTTCCCGCAAAGTAAAAGCGCTGTGGAATATCCTGCAGCAAAATGGCATTAAGTCGCACACCGTAGGCTGGTGGCCAAGCCACCCGGCCGAACCGCTTGACGGCATTACGGTTTCCAACAATTTTGCACGCCCTCAGGGAAAAACGTATGCCGAATGGCCGCTGGGCGAAAACACCGTGCATCCGCCAGAAGCCGCCGAAGACCTTGCAGAGTGCCGTGTTCATCCTTCGGAAATTACCTGGGCACATCTTGCACCCTTTGTTCCTGAACTTCACAAAGTAGATCAGGAAAAAGACAATAAGCTGGCTTCTATAGCTGTGCTGCTTGCACAAAGTTCATCCTATCATGCTGCGGCTACGTGGATTCTCGAAAATCAGGAATGGGAATTTCTGGCGCTGTATATGAATGAGATTGACCAGTTCAGTCATCTCTTCATGAAATACCATCCGCCGCAGCTTCCCGAAACCGACACGGCAGAATTTGAGCTGTATAAAGGTGTGATGAACAGCATTTACCGTTTCCACGATATGATGCTGGAACGGTTAATGGAACTTGCCGGCGAAGAAACGGTGTTTGTACTGCTTTCCGACCACGGTTTTCATTCTGATCATCTTCGTCCGCGTGAGCTGCCCAAAGATCCGGCTGCGCCGGCGCACGAACACGCACCGTACGGTGTACTCTGCATCAGCGGGCCGGGCATTCGCAAAGACGATCGCATTTACGGCGCCACGTTGCTTGACATTGCACCCACCGTGCTTACTCTTTTTGGTTTACCGGCCGGCGAAGATATGGATGGCCGTGTGCTGATGCAGGCTTTCGAATCACAGGAAATTCCGGCACGCATTCCAAGCTGGGAAACGGTCAACGGCAAAACCGGTCAGCATCCCGGCGAATTTCGGGAAGATCCCTGGGCCGCGCAGGAAGCCCTCAAGCAACTTGCTGAACTTGGCTACATAGAAGCTCCGGGCGAAGATGCCGCTAAAACAAACGAAGCGGTTCGTCTGGAAAGCCAGTTCTACTTAGCCCGGGTTTATCTTACCACGCAGCGTCCGCAACTGGCGCTTCCGATTCTCGAAGAGCTTTACCGCGTTGCGCCTTTCATTCCGCGCTACGCGCTGCGTCTGGTGAACTGCTATCTGCAGCTTTCGCGCAGTAACGATGCTCGCCGGATTATTGATGAACTGCGCAAAGGAATCAAGAATCACGAACATGCGCTGGCAACGCTTGATATTCTGGAAGGAAACCTGCTGTTTGCCGAAGGCCGGCCGCACAAAGCCCTCGCTGTATTGCAACGCGCTGAACTCAGTCAGGCGCAAACGCCCGGTTTGCAGCAACTTATCGGGCAGTCCTACCTTGCCGTGCGCAACTGGCGCGATGCAGAGCGGGCATTTATCCGCGCACTTGCCCTTGATCCTGATAATGCAGTTGCTCACCACGGACTTGCAGTAGCACTGCTCCGGCAGGATAAAATTGAGCAGGCCATAGACGAGGCGCTCAATGCCGTAGGGCTTCTGCATCATTTCCCCGCAGCGCATTACAATTTGGGTGAAGCACTTCTGAAAGCCGGTATTTACGAACGAGCTGTGGATGCTTTCAGTCTTACTGTGCATCTGCAACCCGGAAATAGCCGCGCACATCAGTGGCTGGTGCAGTTGTATGAAAATCATCTCGGTAATCCTGAGAAAGCGGAATACCACCGCAACTTTATCCGCGATCACATCAGCCGAACGATTTACATTGTTTCCGGTTTGCCGCGTTCGGGTACGTCGATGCTGATGCAGATGCTCCGCGCAGGTGGTATCGAAACGGTTACTGATGACAAACGTTTGAGCGACGAGCATAATCCGCAAGGCTATCTCGAAGATGACCGCGTGAAACGTTTGCATCTGGATAACACCTGGCTCAAAGAAGCCGAAGGGAAAGTGCTGAAAGTTGTTGCGCCCCTGCTGCAGTTTTTACCGCAGGGATTCAGCTACAAAATCATCTACATGCACCGCGATTTGGGCGAGATACTGCAGTCGCAACTGAAAATGCTGGGTCGCGGCGGCGAGGGAAAAACCTTCCCGGCCGGATTGGCCGACGGTGTTGCAAAACAAGCTGAAAAAGCACAGTCGTGGATGAAAGCACAGCCCAATGTGGCAACCCTTGAGCTGCATTACCGTCATATCGTCGAAGACCCGCAGGATACTGCTTATCGCATTGCGTCATTTATAGGTCAGCCGCTGGATACAGAGGCTATGGCAGCCGCTGTAAATGCTGATCTTTACCGGAACAAATTGCAGGTGTAGTTATCGGCAACAATGTGGAAGCAAAAAACGTCGAAATTTTAAATTAAGTAAAGTTAAAATCGTATTAATAATTACAAATTTAAAAAGATGAATTCAAGTTTACGTAAAAAACTAAAAGCGTATTCGCTCGCCGCAGGTTCACTAACTGCCGCTGCCGTGCAAGGTCAAATTACTTACACGGACATTTCTCCGGATGTAAATCTGAGCGGACCATCGAGCTACAACCTCGATATGGATAACAATGGCCAGCCCGAGTTGCAGTTTATATTTTATACTTACACCGATTCTTTTAGCAATACAACTCTCAACTACCAGACCATATTTAACAGCACTGCAACACTTGGGAATCTGTATCAGAGTACGATTCCGTTTCCTACAGCGCTGAACAGTGGTGACAGTATTCGCCCGGCGGCAACCGACTGGCGGGATACATCAGTTTACGGAGGTAATCAATACCTTGCTGTAGTAGCTACTTACGGCAGCCAGACCAATACATTCGGCAACTGGCTTGGTGTCACAGACAAGTATGTGGGTATCCGATTCAATATTAATAATCAACCACATTATGGCTGGATTCGCCTCACGGTGGGGGCAACTGCCAATCAGATTATTGTGAAGGATTTTGCATACCGCACTGCGCCGGGTATCGGTCTCACAGCCGGACAAACAACACTTGTGGGCGTGAGTGAAACCACAGCAAGTGTGCCCAGCATTCACGTTTTTGATCATACGCTGTTTGTAAATCTCCCGGCTGAAAGTACGTTGGGCGGAACCCTTCAGGTGTATAATTCAACCGGGCAATTGGTAAAAACCGAGAGCATTACAGATTCAGCTATGCGCATCAGTGCGGACGATCTGGCTTCCGGTGTTTACCTCGTTCAGCTTACACAACCCGACGGAACCACGGTAACACGGAAGATTTATCTCTGAGAATTTCCGGATTTTCATAAGTTTTGGCTAGTCAGGAATTGTTAAGTTTCCTATTTTTGAAAAAAAATCTCATGGATAAAGCCTTACAAAAGAAACTTAAAAGCTATTCGCTTACAGCAGGTACATTGACCATGGCTGCGGCAGCTAATAGTCAGATCATGTACACTGATATTACGCCCGATCAAACAGTGGCCAATAACACACCGTTCGCGTTAGATATGAATGGTGATGCTACCAATGATTTTAATTTTAACGGAATCCTTTATCAAGATTCAACCGGCACTTATGGCTACTCTATAATCAACGTTCCCACATCCAGCGGAGTGCTCGGGCAGTTGTTTATGAGTGCTTATCCGCTGCCTTCAGCACTGAATGCCGGCGACAGCATTCGTCCTTCAGCAAACGACTGGCAGGCCGGAAGCGTAAATGGTGGTTTACAGTATATGGCTGTTGTAACATCAGCCGGCCCCACCTACGGAAACTGGCCGAATGTTAGCGATAAGTATTTAGGTGTACGTTTCACCGCCGCTTCGCAAACACATTATGGCTGGATTCGTTGCTCTGTAAGTGCAGATGGTAGTATTCTGACTATCAAAGATTATGCTTACAACGCAACTCCCGGTGTTGGTCTCACAGCAGGTCAAACCAATACAGTTGGTGTAGCAGAAAACACATCTGCTCTGCCGCAAATACACGTTTACGATCGTACGCTGTTTGTTAGCCTCACTGCACAAAATGTTGTTGGCGGAACAGTACAGATTTCTGATATCACCGGCAAAGTTGTACGCACTGAAGCCGTTACAGAGCCGTCAATGCGTTTTGGTCTTGGTGATCTTTCAACCGGCGTTTATCTGGTGCAGTACATCCAGAACGATGGAACAACAGTAACCCGTAAGATTTACCTCTAGTCTTTTTTACTTCATTCAAAAGAGCATCTGTTTTGAAAAAAGCAGGTGCTTTTTTGTGCTGTAAATTTCGACTGATTTGTTTAGGCGTTTACTAATCGCGGAATTGTTTACTTTTATCTTACAAAACCCATCACATGAGCACTTCTACACGCAAAGACAAACTCAAAGCCTATTCAGCAGTAGCCGGAGCTTTAACAGCAACCGCAGGCGGTCTGAATGCACAAATCGTTTACCGCGATATTACACCTGATTTTATAGTAACTGATACGGCGCAGTATCGTTTAGACATGGATCTTAACGGAACCATTGACTTTACTTTTCAGGCACTTGATTCAACAATAACGGCATATTCGCTTCCTGCACAGCTTGCGCTGGCACATTGTGAGCTTCCGCCCGCTTCTGGTATTGCAGGATTTGTGTATCAGACATATCCTTTTGTTGATACACTGGCCATGGGTGATATGATTGATGTTGGGTCAACCTGGAATCCGCAGTATGCAAACGGAGGCGCTCATGTACTCGGCGCTTATGCCATTGGTTTTGGTGCCTTTGGCGAGTGGCTCAATACTACTGACAAGTACATGGGAGCACGTTTCGTAATCAACAGTCAGATTCACTACGGTTGGGTGCGGCTTGGTGTAAGTGCCGATGCTGATTCGATTATAGTGCGTGATCTTGCCTACAACCAAAATCCAAATCTCGGCATAGGTGCGGGGCTTACCGTTGGAGTTAACGAAGGCACTCCCGTTTCGCCTGTAAGTGTGCATGCGTTTGACGGTGCGCTGTTTGTAGCCTTTACGCAAACACCGCAGGCCGCTCGCGTTTCGGTTTATAATGCCACCGGACAGCAAGTTGTTCTGCAGGAGCTGAGCGATGCATCTTCACGCATTGATCTGAGCGGATTGGCCACCGGCTGTTATTTTGTTCGCGTTGAAAACGGGGAAGAAGTTTCAACAACAAAAATCTATCTCCGCTAACAAGAAATAGTACTTGCGAGCAGCGGCTGTTTCAGTATTGAAGCAGCCGCTGCTCGTTTAAAATGCTTCACCGATGGTGAGATAAAATCCGGAACTGTTGTATGTTCCGCGGCCATAGTCGAGCCTGACGTTGATATGCTCTTTTTTGTCGAGTGTAAAGCGTAAGCCAAGTCCGTAGGTGAAGCGTGTATTGTTCAGCGCGAGGTGCTCAACCTTATCAGCTACAATGCCCGCGCCTCCGAAAGCCACAGCCCCGAAGCGTTTCCAGATGTGCTGCCGCCATTCGGTTTGCAGAAGTACCAGATTATTATCGCGAAAGCGGCCTTCGTAAAATCCGCGCATTCGTTTGGTGCCGCCCATTAAAGCCATCAGGTAAAACGGAGGCTGCCCCTGATTAAAATCTGCAATTCCGTTTGTTGCAATTACTGCCGATGGAATTGGCTGAGTGTAAAGAGCAGCATCAACTAAAAAGCGGGTATAGTTGTATTGACTACCAAAAGCAGCATTGAAATTTTGTACGGCGGCCTCAACGAGCACTCCTTTTTCGGGATAAAAAACCGAGTTGCGGGTATCGTAATTTACAACAAGACCGGGACCGGTTACAATGCCGCCCGGACTGCCGGAAACCGTGCCCGATGCCAGTTGCTGTTGCGGTTCAAATTCAGAAAGTTTCCAGTCTTCAAACCACCAGCGGAAACCGGCATAAACGCCCGGAGCAAATCGCCGTAAGGCATTTACACGCAGTCGCGGATAGTCAACTGCATAGCGTTCGCGGTAATCTCGCAGTTGGCTGTTGCCGGTTCCGAAAAAATAGTAATTGTACCTGTACCAGCCAGCCTCGCCGTAAATGGTATATAATCCATTTTTCGGGAACAGTTGAAACGGGAAATAAAGCAGTAACTGCCGGTTAAGTGTGGCTGCAAATCCGATATTGATACGCGATGGACGGGCGTTATTACTGTCAGATCGAAACCGAAAAGCATAAATACCTGCAACGCCTGCACCAAATCGGGTTTCGGGCGAATAAAATAAAACCGGGAAAGCATAGATGCGATTTCTTTTTATCTTGACAGAATCTTGCTTGCCGTTGGCTGCTGTAACAGGCTGCTGTGCACTTAACGGGAGTACAGTTGTGAATGCAAGTATGAATAATAAAACAGATATAAATCGGTATAGTTTCATTTCTGCAATTCTACTGCTATTTTAGACATAAATACACACTCAGATACGGAACCCGACTAAATCTGGTTTGATAAAACCGGGGTTGCTTTGATTACGTATCTATAAATAACACTTCACAGCTATGAAAACCTACTACAACCCGGAAGACCTGAAGAAATTTGGCAATATTGCCGATTTCGAGCCCAATCTGGCTAAGAAATTCTTTGATTACTACGGAGATGTATTCAAAGAAGGCGCGCTTACCGCCCGCGAAAAATCGCTCATTGCACTTGCCGTTGCACATGCTGTTCAGTGTCCGTACTGTATTGATGCTTATACATCAGATGCACTCGAAAAAGGATGTGACGAAGCCCAGATGATGGAAGCCGTGCATGTTACAGCCGCTATTCGCGGAGGCGCATCGTTGGTGCATGGTGTGCAAATGATGAACAAATACAAAGAACTTTCGATGTAACGGATTTTCCGTTAAAGCCTATGACAAAATCATTGCTTGCCCGCCACAGCGATCTTTCCGATACACAGCGGCAACTACAGGTGCTGAGTGAAAGCATTCCGTTCGGTAACGAGCCGCATGCGTTTACAACAAAGCTGCGTGAAAGCAATTTGTTTCCGCTCAAACCCACGCCGATCGAAATTTTTCAGGTGAATGTGGGTAAAATGTGCAATCAGGTTTGCAAGCATTGCCACGTTGATGCCGGTCCTGATCGCAAAGAAATAATGACCCGCGAAACCATGCAGCAGTGTTTGGATGCGGTGAAACTGAGCGGCGCACATACGGTTGATTTAACCGGAGGTGCTCCTGAAATGAATCCTGATTTTCGCTGGTTTGTTGAGCAACTTTCAGCGCTCGGCAAAAAAGTAATTGTACGCTGCAACCTCACGATCATTGTTGCCAATCCGAAGTACAACGATTTACCGGAGTTTTTCAAAGCGCACCATGTAGAGGTTGTTTCATCGTTGCCTTATTTTTCGGCTGTTCGTACCGATTCGCAGCGCGGTGAGGGTGTTTTTGAGCGATCAATTCGCGCACTTAAAATGCTGAATGCGGTAGGGTACGGAATGCCGGGAACCGGACTTACGCTGAATCTTGTTTACAATCCTTCCGGTGCATTTCTCCCTGCTGATCAGGCCGGGCTTGAACATGAGTTTAAGCTCAAACTGCGTAAGGGCTGGGAAATAGAGTTTAACAGTCTGTTTGCGATCACCAATCTTCCCGTTAGCCGTTTTCTCGATTACCTGATCGAAAGCGGTAACTATGATTCGTACATGGATAAGCTCATTGCAGCCTACAATCCGGTAGCAGCAAGTAATGTAATGTGCCGCAATACGGTTTCTGTCAGCTGGGATGGTTATCTGTACGACTGTGATTTTAACCAGATGCTTGAACTGAAAGTAGAAGCACCCGGCTCACAGCATGTTTCGCAGTGGAATACAGAGCAGCTTGCAGCACGCAGCATTGTCGTTAATCAGCATTGTTTTGGCTGCACAGCCGGTGCCGGCTCAAGCTGCGGCGGTACTGTGGCCTGATCTGATTATATTCGCCCTGAGCTCAAGAATTAAGCCGTATGCAGCCCAAACAGGCACTCATTATTTTTCAGAAAAATGCCGATTTCGGCAAAGTGAAAACACGTCTGGCAAAAACTGCCGGACCTGATGAGGCATTGCGGATTTATAAATTACTCACAGCCCAAACACACAAAGCCGCCTCTGCTTCAACAGCTCAGAAGTGGTTGTTTTACAGTGATCGTTACGAGTCTGATTTCGAAAATAACCGCAGCTATGAAATTCGTGTGCAGCGCGGCGATGATCTTGGTCAACGCATGTGCAATGCATTTGCCGATGTTTTTGCCGCCGGTGCCGGACAGGCTGTGATTATTGGTACAGACTGTCCCGGACTCAATCCGGAAATTCTTCGCGAAGCATACGCAGCACTTGAATTGTATGATGTGGTTGCAGGCCCTGCTGCCGACGGCGGTTATTATTTGCTGGGCATGAAACGGCTGTATGCCGCATTGTTCACCAACAAAAACTGGAGCACCGAAACTGTTCTTGCAGATACGCTGCACGATGCAAAACTGCTTGGCCTGATGAGCTATCAGCTTTCGGTACTCAGCGATGTGGATACTGAAGAAGACTGGAATGCACACGCACACCTCATCAGCAACGCATGAAGCTGAGTGTAGTCATACCCGCACTGAATGAAGCGACGCACATAGCCCGCCTCATTACTCATCTTCGGAACAATGCAGATGAACGGTTGCTGGAAATTATTGTTGCCGATGGAGGCAGCAACGATGAAACAGTGCGTATAGCAGAACAGGCAGGGGCATCAGTTCTCCGTTTGCCGGTGCAAAGCCGGGCCGCGCAGCAGAATGCAGGCGCAGCAGCGGCAAAAGGCGATGTGCTGTATTTCGTGCATGCCGATGTAATTCCGCCGGCAAGTTATCTGGTATCAATAGAAAGCGCATTGCAGAAAGGTTTTGAAATCGGAGGCTGCAGGCAAAAATTTGAAAGCGAAAATTTTATGCTTCGGATTAACGCATGGTTCACACGTTTCAATCTTCCCTATATGCGCGGCGGAGATCAAACCTTGTTTATCTCCGCAAAAGCATTTCAGCAGCTTGGCGGCTTCGATGAAAAGTATGTGATCATGGAAGAGTACGACTTGATGCGGCGCGCGCGTGAGCATTTTAATTTTGCGCTGCTGCCGTGTTCAACTCTTACCTCTGCCCGTAAATACAAAAAAAACAGCTGGGTGCGTGTGCAGCTTGCCAATGCCCGCGCCGTGTATCAGTTTAAGCGTGGAGTTGATCCGCGCATAATTCGTGATACCTATAAGAACTCTCTAAACTGGTAATTCATTAATAGCTCAGAAAATGTCATCAACCAAAACTTATCTCGAAACCACTAAAAATGTTTATCGTGATGCTGCTCTTAAACCTGATGTTGGTTTGTGCTGCACAACAACTCCTGTTTGGCAGTTGCCCGACCTGAACATGCCGAAGAAAATGCTGGAAATGAATTACGGCTGTGGCAGCACTGTTAATCCGCGTGATCTGGTGAACAATCCTTCAATACTCTATGTGGGTGTTGGCGGCGGAATGGAGGTGTTCCAGTTTTCGTATTTCAGTCGGCGTGCCGGTAGTGTTATTGGTGTTGATGTGGTAGATGAAATGATGGATGCCTGCCGCGAAAATTTGAAAGAAGCCGAACGCACCAATTCGTGGTTTAAAAACGAGTTTGTTGATTTGCGAAAAGGTGATGCATTAGCATTACCGGTTGAAGACAATTCTATCGATGTGGCAGCGCAAAACTGTCTCTTCAATATTTTTGATACCGAAGATTTGAAGAAAGCACTGCGCGAAATGTATCGCGTATTGAAACCGCATGGCCGTCTTGTTCTTTCTGATCCGACCTGCGAAACTGTTATGCCCGATGCACTTAAAAACGACGAACGTTTACGTGCACTTTGTCTGAGCGGCGCACTTCCGCTCAACGAGTACATAAAAATGATTACCGACGTAGGTTTCGGCACAGTTGAAATCCGCGCAAAACGTCCGTACCGCATTCTGGATCCGAAGCATTACAACACTGATCAGCTTATTTACATTGAAAGTGTTGAAGTATGTGCAATAAAAGATCCGATGCCTGCCGACGGACCTTGCGTGTTTACCGGAAAAACAGCAATATATTTTGGCGATGAAGCGTGTTTCGACGACCGCAAAGGACATACGCTGCTGCCCAATCAGCCATTAGCTGTTTGCGATAAAACTGCGGGAGCATTGGCCTCACTCGGTCGGGAAGATATTTTTATTTCAGGATCAACTTTTTTCTACGATGGCGGCGGTTGCTGCTGATAAATTTCTGCTACAATGAATTATCAGGAACAGGTTAATGCAGCCGTAAGTTTTTTGCAGGCACGCGGCATTGATGCACCGGAAGTTGGAATTATTCTTGGAACCGGATTAGGAAATCTGGCCACCGAAATAGTTCCGGAAATAGAAGTGCTGTACAGCGAAATTCCGAATTTCCCGGAAGCAACCGTCGAGTTTCATGCCGGCAAGCTGATCTACGGAACACTGTCGGGCCGAAAAGTTTTGGCCATGAAAGGTCGCTTTCACTTGTACGAAGGCTACACGATGCAGCAGATTACATTGCCTGTTCGTGTCATGAAGCTGCTGGGTGTAAAATGGTTGTTTATTTCCAACGCGGCCGGTGGCATGAATCCTGCTTTGAAAAAAGGTGATCTCATGTTGATTGATGATCATATCAATTTTCAGCCGGGTAATCCGCTGATCGGTCATAACGTTGAAGCCTGGGGGCCTCGCTTTCCGGATATGAGCCGCCCGTATTCGCCGGTACTGAATCAGCATTTGCACACTGCGGCAAAAGAGAATAACATTAGCTTGCAGGAAGGTGTTTATGTTTCTGTAACAGGCCCCAATCTCGAAACCCGTGCCGAGTACCGCTTTTTGCATCGCATCGGTGCTGATGCTGTTGGTATGAGCACCGTGCCGGAAGTAATTGTTGCCAACCACTGTGGCTTGCCTTGTGCAGCCGTTTCTGTAATCACAGATGAATGTGATCCTGACACGCTGCAACCGGTTGATATTTCCGAAATTATAGCAGTTGCCGGTAAAGCAGAATTAAAGCTAACCGCAATTATTAAACGGGCAGTTGAATTGCTGTATTTTCAGTAACATTTAAGTGGCTCGTAGAGAGTTTTGTTATGCTTTGACTTCGATGGATTTTTCCTCCTAGCATTGCGGGATCTAATGTAATATACACTACTACTGTAATATTTACAAAAGCGAACCCCTTGGTTTGGGTCGAACATTAGTATAAAGTCGCTCATTATGAAGTATGTATTTCTAACTGCGTTATCGGTTATTATATTCCAGAATTACTTGTATTGTCAATATTCTGATACACTTTTTATTAAACCTGTTTGTGTTGATAAAATAGACACAATAAGGTATGATTCAACTGTTTCAATACGGTTTCTTGATTATTCTTGTCAAGAAAAAATCGTAAAAAGAATTTCCTATTATAAAGATGGTAAACTTGAAAGTGTTCAACAATTTGACTTCTTTGGTCGTCGAGTCTGTTATATATCTTGGTATCCCAACGGCCAAGTCCAAAGTTCTTACAATTTTAGTAACGGGAAAAGTTGGTATGAAGATGGATGTTTGATGAATAAAACAGAATGCCACAATGATACGTGTGTATCAAATACATATTTTAAAGGAGGCGCTATAAAATTGATCGAAGAGACATCAATCAATGGTCGGCCATTTCATACCATTGAGTATTGTGAAAATGGACAAATTATCTGTGAGGAATTTTTAGGTAAAGAGTATTTGTATATCGCATTTCATTGTAATGGTATGAAGAAAATTGTTTGTAAAAAAAACAGCAAAGGCTACTATGTCGAGAGATATTGTGAATGGAATGAAAATGGGGAAATTGTTATAAAAGGCCGCTATGCAAGTAGCACGTCAACAACATTCGTTTTTGTTCAGAATTGGGGTGGGATTGGTCAAAGAGAAGGAAAGTGGAAATATTATAATAATAATGGGAAATGTATAAAAATTGAAGTTTATCAACAAGGGAAATTAATTTCGTCGCGAGTACGGCAATCGATTAGCACATCAAATTAGGGTTGTGGCCAAAATTGGGTCGCGCTCTCCACGAGACTTGAGGTAAAACCTTAGAAATATAGGTCACTGCTGATTTTCAATACATTGGATATAGTAACAAAGCCGATCAGATTTTGATCGATTTTCTCGATTTCTAAAACAGTTTTACGACTCAAAGAAAATATAAGCGAAAAAAACGACTCTCGGGAAATCGAGTTGTTCGCTATTTTGCTTCTGCTTTTCAGTATCCAATTCCCTTGATGCAACTCAAAAAACGGTTGGCGGACTTGGTCTGGAATCGCAGGAAAATGGAATACTATTGCTATAGTCCAGTTAAAGAAAACACGGAATAAATACTAACAGTCTCTAAAGTCCGCGCATCTCCTCAATATGGTTCAGCCAATTATTGAGGAGATGTCTTTTTACAGGTTTTTGAATAAATCCAATTGCCCCGAAATCATGCTGTGAAATAATATGCTGCATTTCTTTTGCTGATGACATGAGCAGAAGAGGAATGCTTTTGCTACTGAATTGTTTGAGTAATGTGCCAAATACTAATCCCGAAATCTGCGGCAGAATAATATCACAGATGATCAAATCATAATTTCTGAACTCTATTAATTTCAATCCGTCATAAGCATCACAAGCAGCTTCTGCAGAATGCCCTGCGCGTTCAATTTCAAAGTATAAAGCTCTGCGTGTCAGCGGATCATCATCAATTATCAATATGTTCAGCATCTTTTCACTCCTTTCTGTTTCTTAATATTACGAAGCAGAAAAAGAAAGTGCGGTTATTTTCGGCAAGATGCCGGAAATGAACGGCTGCCGGAAAATGTATTGCGATTTTAGACAGGATTCAGATCAGTTATGATTTGTTTGTAAATAGGACGCTTTGCTTTTGCGCGAGAAAATAGTTCGCGCAAAGACGCAAAGGCGCAAAGATTTTTGTTGAGTAAGTGTGATATATTGTTCGGTTTATGAGTGTTGTTTTTTATCCCGCGCTAAAGAATCGATTACTCTAAATGACTGGAAGTGTGTTGAATCAATCATTTATTAATAGTGATAAAATACTGACGTTAAAAACACTAAAATTCATTCCGGGCTTTGCCCCTCTGAACCTTTGCGCGAGAAAATAGTTCGCGCAAAGACGCAAAGGCGCAAAGATTTTTGTTGAGTAAGTGAGATATATTGTTCGGTTTATGAGTGTTATTTTTTATCCCGAGATAAATAATCGATTACTCTAAATGACTGGAAGTGTGTTGAGTTAATCATTTATTATTAGCGATAAAATACTGACTTTAAAAAATACTAAAATTTATTCCGGGCTATGCGCCTCTGCGCCTTTGCGTGATAAATTAATTTCGCGCAAAGATGAACAGGCGGAAAGATTTTGTGGGATAAATGTATTATTCGGAATAAAGAAACAGTACTTGGCCTGATTACGCTTCCTTTTTACGAGGATCGTGTTCAATGAGGAGATCGAGAAGCTGCTGCTCGGTATATGGTTTTACTAGATACGCATTCATTCCTGCATCAATACAACGCTGTTTTTCTTCACTCAGCGCATTGCCTGTAACCGCAATTATTATTGTGTCAGCAATTTCAGGTGTTGAACGAATTTGTTGTGTGGTTTCGATTCCGCTGCGGCCGGGCATCTGTACATCCATTAATATGATGTGTGCAGGTATTTCTTTTTGCTTTTCAATAGCTTCGTCGCCATTGCTGGCTTCTGTAACGGTTATGCCGTAATGTTCGAGCAGTTGTTGTGCTACAATGCGGTTCAGTTCTTCATCATCGCAAACTAAAACTGTCATTCCGTTAAGTGCAGTGTAGTCTGCGTCCGAAACATTCGCAGCTGGCGACGACTGTGCTATACTTATACCCGGAATATTTACTGTAAATGTTGATCCTTGTCCGGGCACACTGCTAACCTGTAATGTACCTTGCATGCGCTCAATCAGCAGTCGAGATATTGTTAATCCCAAGCCTGTGCCGCCGAAACGTCGTGTAATGCTGTTGTCGGCCTGACTGAAGGCATCAAAAATGGTATTCAGTTTATCTGCCGGAATACCGATGCCGGTATCTTTAACATCAATAATCAATTTTACTTTTTCGTTGCTTTCGACTTCGGCTGTACAGACTACACTTACTTCGCCGGCTGCAGTAAATTTTATAGCATTTGCAACAAGGTTAAACAGCACCTGACGCAAGCGCATCGGATCACCAACGAGCTGCGCCGGTACAGAAGCATCTGTAACCACACGAAGACCAATTGCCCTGTTTGCTGCCTCTCCCTCAAAAGCCGATTGAATATCGCTGAACAGTTCGGCCGTGCTGAACGGATAACTGTCGAGTTCCAGTTTTCCGGCATTCATCTTCGAATAATCGAGTGTATCGTTGATGAGCGCAATGAGATATTGTGAGGCACGATTTACTGACTGTACTTGCTTTTGCTGTTCAGGATTGAGCGGCGATCGCAGCAATGATCCCGTGAAACCACTGATAACATTAAGTGGTGTGCGCACTTCGTGGCTCATGTTGGCTACAAATTGTTCGCGCGCTTGTGCAAGTTCTTCGGCATTGTCGCGTGCACGTTCGGTTTCTAAACGAAGTTTTGAGGCTCGGCGGCTGTCACGGTGAATAAGCAGCGTGAAAAACAAAATGAGAATAATGCCCGTGCCTGCAAGAGCTTCGGCAATTCTTCTTGATCGTTTTTCTGCAAAGCTGGTTGCCGATTTAATGAGATTGGCGCTATGCCGCAGCTCCCGGGCTTCAAACAGGTCTGATATATCAGCAATGCGCTGCTCTATTTCCTGATTACGCAGCAGGAGTTCTAACCGGCCATCGTTGCGAATTTTCTCAGCAAATTTTTCGCGCCAGCGCAGATGATTGAGAGAGCTGTAGATCTCTGCATCGCGCTGTGCTGCGGGTGTGTAAGTTATTTTGGTGATGTTTTGTGTAATGGGTGCAGATGTATCGGCCGGATTTTGAAACGATGAACCACTGCGTTTATTCTTTTTACTTTTTATCGGTACCGAATCTTTTTTGGGTACCGTTGCCGGAGCAATATTTACTCGTGTAACTGTTGTTTCGGCAAGCAAACGGCTGTCTTGCTGTATGCGGTTGATGGTACTTACTGCTTCATCCAGCACATTTCCTTCAACTTCCTGAACCGGCGCGCTGGCCAGTAACGCGAGAATATCAAGCCGAGCCTGAGCAAGACTTTCGAGACTATCGGTAAAAAAGCGAAGCGAGTCGGGGAGTTGCTGGCGCAGTGTGTCAATGTGAAGCGGCAATTCAATTCTCAGATCTTCGAAACGATCCAATTCATCTTCATTCTGACTGAGTGCATACGTTCGCACAAGGTCAGCCGCTTCGTTTACTTTAGCCCGAAGCGATTTCCATGCAGCTAATTTTCGGTTGGGTTCGTTAATTACTTCTACTTCGCCCGAAAGTTGCTGCAGCGAACGAAATACGAGCCAAATGCCCACGGCAAAAATACCAGCCATGAGCAGGAAACCTAAAACAGCTTTACCGGTAAAAAAGAAATTGCGTTGCTGCATACCGCTTTTGGCGTTCAGGCACTCAACCCTTCAAGAGCCGCACGGGCATCGTTTGTGACGTGTCCGGCTTGTGTGCTGAGTGCTGTGATTGTTTCAAGTAAAACATCACGGCCATCACTGTAAGCGGTTTGTTCCAATGCTTCAAGCTGTGCGCTGATATCGGCACGGCCCAAGTAGTGAAAAGCGGGACGCAATCTGTGCGCCGCTAATTTCACATCTTCGCGGTTATCGGTGCTGAGCGCCTGCTGCATGATTTCCATTTGTTCGGGAATGGATTTCAGGCAGGTTTGCAGCATACGCACCATAAAGGTTTGATTGCCGCGCGACATAGTTTCCAGCTCGCCGAGATGGATATGGCTGTAGTGATTCATGGCGTGATGGAACGAAGTTACACGGATCATGGGAATACGCGTTTGTCTTTCGCCTTAAAATTGGATCAAAAAAGTACACCCACCCTTTTGGGGCGGGTGTAATGTGGTACAATGATTTGGACGCAATCGGATCCGGGCAAACATTATTCCTTTTCAGGTGTGTATCATTGGCAGCTCCCCCTGCCGCAGATACGCGAATCCGTATGTCTTCAACCAATTTACCCTGAGTGTGTGTAGAACCCTTGGGTTTATCTGTACGCAAGATGCAACAGAGTTTGGCGAAAGTTGGGGATTTTCGATTCCTGGTAAAAAAGTGTCGGTAGTTGGAATTGATCGGTCGGCGGTCTTGGTTTGTATGCTGGTCGTTTACCAGTTTACAACACCCGCAACCGCTCCATCAGTGGTTTCATCTTGGAACGGCTAACCGGAATAGCTTTACCATCAACAATAAGTGCATTATCATCGATACGGGTAATACTGTCGAGCCGGACCAAAAACGAATTGTGAACGCGGAAGAATAAATTGGCCGGCAGCGACTGTTCCAGATTTTTCATTGTACTGTGAACGACCAATTTTCGGCCGGCGGCGTGTATCTGGATGTAATCAGACATTGCTTCGATGTAAGTAATGTCTGAGAAATTCACTTTTTCGAGCAGTCCGTTTACCTTTACAAAAATATGATCGGTAACAGAAGAAGATGTTGCCGGAGCCTGATCGCGGTTTTTACTGAGGCGCATAATGGCGCGCAGGAAACGCTCGTCGGTAAATGGTTTTACGAGAAAATCATTTACTTCATATTCAAATGCATCAGCCGCATACTCTTTGTTGGAGGTCATCATAATGATTTGCGGGCGGCGCTGATCGAGTGTGCGCAGAAACTCCAGCCCGGTCATTTTGGGCAGTTGCACATCAAGAAACATGAGGTCAACAGGCTCACGCATGAGTACCATTGCGGCCTCAGCTGCTGATCCGCAGGAGGCAACGAGCGTAAAACCCGGTAACTGGCTTAACCTGTTTTCAAGGTCAATCCGCACAAGTTCATCATCATCAACAATCACACAGCGCATAGGCGAAGTTTTGAATGTGTTGGGTAAAGATAAGCGAAAGAATTATATCTGATGTGTAACAAACCATCGGAGTTTTTGTGCAGAGGGTCGAAAGTTGCCAACCGAAGTTTTTTACGCCCGTAAACTTGTAAAAGTTTTAAAACAGGAGGA
>CALRTD020000004.1:0-33546 GCA_943371015.1 Synechococcus sp. UW140
GGAACTTTTGCTTTTCTACTGATCAGCAAGAATGCGGATTCTGGTTTTTGTTTTTTCATGGCTAATCGATTTTAGAGAAGTTGTTCCCAAGAAGAAGGGTATCGAAAAATCAGTGGGCTGTCGGTTCTTCTTTCGTTGAATGATTTATGGTTGCGGTCATAGTTCACTGTAACCCAGACAATGCTGATCCCTTTATTAGAAAACACCTGCATGAAAAAACTGGTCATCATCAATCGGTTACTTTTCCGAATCAGAACAGTCTTGATTTTTGATTTGATCAGTTTATCACACAAGGCATTTAGAGCATCGCTTTCTTCCAAGAGATCCTGATGGTTGATCTTTACTGAATCCATTACGTTCAGATTTTGTCGCCCTGCGTAAAACGAACAGGTTTCAAATTGCCTTTCCACGTCTGCGGAAACATTGTTTTTTGATTGCCGCCGGAAATCAACGGCAATTATGAACACGGTTTTCCCATTGCCATTTTTGGCATTTTTGTTTGTCATATAATTTGGATTTAGGTTACAAGGCCGTGCAAAGCCAGCAACCGCAGCAATTCGCGGAAACGGAAACCTAAGAGAGAGAGCGGGTGTTACCGGGTATTTTCCCGGCTGAAAATGGCAGACTGAAATTTGGTTCAGTCGTTGTGCCATCGCCCGTTTTTAGGGCATTTCAGGGCAAATCTGGTTAGCCTTTTCATGCACTGGTTTTGCATGACAACACTAACATGGTTTTTCAGGATGTGGAAGCAAATATTCGCTTGCAAGTTCAAAAACTATTGTGCATTGTTAATACGCAAAAAGCCCGTAGTTGCTGCGCAAACAGTAAGCTACGGGCTTTTTGTATTTATGACTCATGGTTGTCCCAATCGTAGCGCAGAAAACCGTTTGGTTCAGTAACCTGTTCTAATTCTTTTCGAGTACCGTGAATTTTGATTTGAAAACTGATCAAGTTCTCGCCTTTGTCTATGCGTTCAAATTGTGATCGCAATACACTGACGTTTGGGTTTGATTCCGCAAAATCATTGCGCAGTAAATCTCGAACGATATTATCCAGACCACCGGGGTTGCCTTCGAGAAATTCATTCAATGATTTGTAATCAGGGTCAATTTTTAAAGCCGTTTTCTCCAAATCATCAATCTCAAGATCATAAACTGTCCATATCGAAAAATCTTCTTCTTTCTTGGGTTTACGTTTCTTTACTCCGGCTAAATCAACCACTGTATTTTGAGAAAGTATAGCAGTTGAAGTTTTCGATTCATTGTCCCCGATCAGATCAGGAATTTCGATTTCAGGTTTACCGGGTAATTGGAATCTGGCCTTTGTTACTTCGGCTTTACCGGGTTCGATATAAATCACATTGTCCACTTCGTGTTCCCAATCACGCGATCCTCTGTACGATTTATCTTTTGTTGACTGAAGTATCAGAAAGAAGGTTTTATTCGGGTGTTGATTTTTAAGCTGAATAAAATCTCCGATTCCAATTTTGTGTGAGTTAACTGAGTCGATGAAAATAAAATCATACCCTTGTGGACTGGCATCAGATAGATGCTTGGTTAAATCAACGCCTTCTACATTTGCCATGCCCATTCGGTTAATCAAGGTAGTAAGTGATCCTTTGGGATATTGTTCAGGAGAAACATAAAGCACCCTACCGTGATGAATAGCCAACTGTTTTGCCATCCATAACGCAAGTGTTGATTTACCGCACCCCGGAGCACCGTACATCATTGCTGTAAAGCCAAGTTCAGGTCTTCCAAAAAGCTGATGTAACAGATCGTTAAACGGAATTTCATTTACCGGAAGATTAGCAGCTTCTTGAACACTCATTACAGGTTTAACATGCTCAATCGCATTGTTTTCAAACTCAACACTGTTTGTTATCCAACCTGCTAAATCGGCATTGGATTTGCTTGCTTCCTTTTTACTCGCTTTTGCTTTTTTTTTAGTGATTAGCTTAAGGTCTGAAATAACCCGGTCAATTGCTGATCGAGCATTTTCTGATTGGAAGTTGCTGTCCTTTGTAATTTTTTGAAGTTCGCTGATCAAATAGTTTGCAGCTTCCTTTTTCGATTTTCCTGCACAGCTTGTGTTAATTGCGGACTCTACGAACTTTCTTGCAATTTGTTTACTTCGGTTTTCTCTTTTGTTAATTTTGTTTTGAATAACCCCCACAGAAAGGTCGTCATCTTCAAGCATGGGAATACCTGAAAAATGAACAGCGATGTTTCTCAATTCTTTCATGATGCGTTGACCAGAATAGAGGAGTTCAGAAGGAGCACCATCTCCAAAATGGTCATATATTTTTTTTCTGGTCGAGTAGTTCAATATTTCGATTTGTTTTGCAAGTGGCTTCGGAAAGCGTTTTGTATCGACATATTGAATGAATTCAAAGAGCTCATCTTCGTTTTCAATTTCAGGAATAAACTCCGTGATCAGAACTGGCTTAGTTAAAATTTCCTGACTTTTACTTGCTATATGATTTATGTAATCAAGCATGATAAGAATTGTTACCCTTGCTGTTGGATCATCAATAAGTAAAAGAGGATTATTTCCATTATCAGTACTGCTAAAATAGAATTCGTGCAGTACATTAATATCAAAGGGTAAATCGAGATTTAAAAGTTTCTCATACTTATCAGGAAAATCGAATACCGTAACATAAGCAGTATTCATTGTTTTACTTGAGCGATTTATAATATTGCCAAGTGAATATAACTTTTCCTTCTTTTTGTGCTTATTGCTAATTGGTTCAATTCCAAACAAAAAACCATCCAGATTATTATCAGAAACAGCTTTGAGTGTTTTGATTTTTCCTTGCAGGAAGTGAATCAGGTTTTTCTGAACTTCGTCAATCAATTCAGCAGCAGGATCGGTTTTCCTTATTTTCAGATTGACGATCAACTCCTGTATCTGCTCTAATAAGTCTTTCGCTTCAGCTTTACTTGGTTTTGCATTCAGACTTAATTTGTTGTAAGCATCAACAGTTTTCTGAGCAAGGGACTTTATACCTTTTTGTGGTATTTCGTTACCTGTCCCGTCAACTCCCCTTTTCTTTTTATTATCCATAACCGGGATTCCTCCGAACAGATTCATCATATTAGAAAGCCGTTCATAAATTTCATCAACCTCCTTAACAAATACTTCCGGGAAATCTTCACCATCTCCAAGTGGAGTTTCATTAAGTGCAAATAGCAAAACCTGAATTCGAGAATGAAAAGCAAAGCTATAATCACTGCCATCGACCATCTTAATGAGTTCCAGTTTATCGTCTAAACTTGGTTCACCATTAAATCGTAATACCAGTTTTAAAGGCTTCAAGTTAGTTTCATGATCAGGCGCAAAATTGTCATTGATAAAATCGCAGCACATCTGGATAGTAATCCGTGCCACAGGTTGATCAAGCAGAAGCTCTACATTATTACCGTTATCTGTATTTCGTGAATAAATATTGATCAGTTCACTTACGTTAAACGGTATTTCATTACGGTCTACATTTTCAATAGCATCCCAAAAACGAACAAGATTGATTACGCCTTCATAAAATTCAAATCCCTTTTTTCCTTTGCGTAGATCGATATCTCCTAATTCCGCCGATTGGTTCTGATGCTTTCCAAACTTCCTTTGTTTTATCCAGTTTTGAAATTTTGAAAAACCGCCTAACAAATCCACATCACGTTCAAGTTCAGCAATAACCATCAACCCTTCAAGAGTTATACTGGCTTTGATTATCTCTTTTTTGAATTTCGCAAATTCCTCTTTAAATTCCGGTGTGTACGCATTCGGATCATAAAATGTACCATGTAATGTTGCTATATAAAACAACTTAATCTTCTGCTCAATTTCTTCTGAATAGTGTTCAGGTATAAGCCGGTGCAAATAATTTACGAATTCTAAGTCAGGTATATCGGGAGAAAAAGTGACTAATTCTGTAAAATCTATGTGATACAGCAAATTGTTACTTTCACCAAAATAATTCAGGTATTCAATCGTCTGCAATAAACCAAATGAACCAATCACATCCTCTGAAATATTCACAGGTCGATTCGATGCTTTTTTAAGCATGAATACATAAACTTCTTTAAAGAATTCAATGTCAAAAGGCAATTTAGATCCTTTAAATACATTAGTATGCTCAAGAATATTAAAGACGGTAAGACTTGCCAGACGAATGTTGGTTGTTTTATAATTTGATCCGAGGTCTTTTTTATGAGCAAGAACGGGGTTCATCCAGTCGAACATTCCGGCTATACCCGTATGATTTTTTTCTTTCTTAGGTAATCCACCGAAATGCTTATTCAGAAGAGTAAATCGTTCTATAATATAATCAAACTCCTCCACTAAGTCTTCGTCTGCAAGAATATCTGATTCTGACTTTATGTCCTTTAGTCGAATAAGATTAAGGCACTTCAGAAGTAGTGGGAAATCAAGCTGACTAATATTTACTTTTTCAATTAGCTGAAGAACATCTTTAGAAGTGATTTTGTCTTGTATTCTGATGAGCGGACTTTCTGTTGATTTTACCAGTTTTTTTGAAACCAGAAAGTTATTCAGCGACTTAACTGAAGATTGCAACAATTCTAAATCATTTTGTAAAAAGGGCGAATTGAAAAATTTACTTCCCTTTTTCGTATGATTAATTATAGTTAAGAAGTGTTGTTTAGCAAAGCTGTCTAACTTATCAAATCCAACTTGGTTGACTGTTTCAATAACATTAAATACAGTCACGATATTCTCTTGTGACATTTTGCGAAGAATTAAATTGAGAAAACCATTTCAAGCACACGGGCAAGCATAAAAACCGGGTGCGCACCAAGACCACCACTGATGCCGTCGCCCTGCTTCCCTTTTTTGATGTTGTAATTCCACGTCAGCACTTCTGTCTTTTGCTTCTGGCTTTTCTTTGTCACCGAAACACGCATCTGAACTGAATGTGAATTCCATCCGTACTTCTTGGTGTATTCGGTAAGCAGCTTGGACGGGTAACTGGAGAGTAAAAACATTCCTTCCATACTTACACAGGCATCGAGCAGGTTTTTGAAATCCTGTTCTGTGTAACCTGAATAATCGGCGCAGTTGGAATTGTAGTAAGGCGGATCAAGATAGAAGAATGTATCTTTCTTGTCGCGGAGTTTGATAACACGCAGTGCATCGTTATTTTCTATTTGTGTTTTCTCCAATCGGTCTGCATATACTTCAGTAAATCGCTGACGGGCATTGTTGACCTGCCGTTCAACTTTGCCATCTTTTGCATGCCCCCACGATTTCAGCCGGTGCGCAAATCCTTGTGTGGCTAATGTCCATAAAGCCCACGCTCGTTCCAGATCGCTGTACTTTTGGGGGCAGTCATATACTTTCATTGCTCTGCGGTACAGGGAACGGGAATGCAGTGTGGAATCAATTTTCTTTTTGAGCCGTGCAAAGTCTGTTTTCAGTACACGGTAAAACACAATCACGTTGTCTTTGATATCGTTGATGACTTCAACGTTGGATGGTGGTTTTGCCCAGAATATTGCGCCCCCGCCAAAGAAAGGTTCACAGTACAGACTGTGCTGCGGTATAAGCGGAAGGATATGCTTGGCCATTTTTTGTTTTCCCCCGTAGTAACCAATTGGTGTTTTCAGGGATGAGCCATCCTCTTTAAGCAAAGCTGTAGGCGATTTCTTTTTTCTGGTTTTTGCGGTTGCCTTTTTCATGACTGCAATCGTTTTGCTTTTTTCTTTCTGCTGACCGACCACAACAGTAAACCTGAACCACCTGCAAGCAGTGCGCCCAAACCAAGCAGCAGCAGCATTTTTCGGTTGCTGTTGTTTGCTTCCCCTTTTTGGAGTTTGTTGATTTTTCTCTTAAACCTTCGAGCAGTATTTCTGAGATCAATCAGTGTATAGGTGAACTTGTTGCCGTAGTGTTTGCGGTGTTTTGTGCAGCGGGCAACGAATGCGGTAAACTCTGCGGCATCTTCAAACACCTGACAACCGGCAGAGTGTTTGTCTACCGATTTTGTTTTTCCCGAAACAAGTGCGCGGTGAATATTGATTCCGAAAAATCCTGTTTCTGATTTATCGGAATCATAATCCAGAGCAGTATTTCTGTTGTAATCACGGATCACATTTACTTTCCCGCCAAGCTGCACCAGAGCAAGGTATTTGCCCCGGTGCATGCCCAATGAGTAAGTATTTGAATATTGTCCTTCGTGAAGGATTGCAGTTCCTTGCGGACTCATCGGGTTATTGAGCCAGAAAGTTCCGGGATCAGTAGTTGCGCGATGTATCCGGTGATCCCATTCGCCTTTATCGTCTTTCGCGAAAACGTGAATGAAATCATCAAAGCTGTTGGGAACAGAATTTTCAGAGCGTATCCCTACGATATTGAGTTCAAAGGGACGATCAGTCCACGTAAACCCCATCTTCTCCATCAGCCGGATAATCGTCTGCGTCGGATTCATGAGTGAGAGAATCTAAGTATCGCTGATTTATACCGGCCATCCGGTAAGCCTGTTCATCATCCACAATTTCTTTGTGCCAAACATCAATATCTTTTTTCCAAGATGGATTACTGAAACATTCCTGCGCATAAACATCAGTATAGAGCTGACGGATGTACTCCTGATCATTACTGAGCGGGGTATATTCTTTGAACCAGTTTCTTACACGGAATCCGGGATTTCCTTTTGATGCGCCCAACTGATCTGCACCGATAATGCTGACAGCACCGAAGATGTCATTCATTTCGGCAATTTTATTGCGCAGGGTAAACTGCTGCATTGGATTGATCGGATACAGCAGTGTGGGATAATTGATTTTATCCTCAAGATACTTTTCATATTTCTCCACGTGCCGGAGCATTTCATAATGCACATTGTTGACTGATCCGTTTCCGGTGTAAGCAATGTGCCAGCTTGTTTCATTTCTGTTACAGGGTGTATCCAGAATAGTGTTCAGGCCAACAAGTCGGTGATAGTTACCATAATGATCAATGATACCATGATAAGGAATGTGTCCGGCTTTGATAAATTTGTCCCTGAGTTCAAAAAAAGAAACATCAGAACGAGTAGCTGTGTGGTGAAGCACCACGATTTCAATTTTGCGTAACATGACAGTAAGAATTAAGATGATGAATAAACCAGGCTTTGCGTTATCATAAACAGCAACACCCGCAGTCAAAAAACACGGCTGCATTTCTGCCGGAAGATGCAGCCGTGTGTAAAAAGAGATCAGAGAAACCGGACGTGTCCGGTAACAACAAACAGACGGTAACCGTCGGTAGTTTCAAATTCGGTGATGCCGTTTGTGGAGGCGATTTCGCGTCCCAGAATAGTATGCGTACCCACCGAGAGCGGATGTTTGGCTCTTGCCCACACGCGGGTGGGACGCGCCGTTATAATACGCCGGTCGTGAAGAAAACCGGATACTGTTGCAGCGGAAGGGAACACATATTTTTCACCTTCTTTTTTCAAACCGATCTGTCCGGTCAGTAAGGCATCGAACATCTCTTTCTGATAAGCAATGGTGAACTTGCGAAAGAGTGCTGTGGGGATTGATGTTTCCACTCCATTGAAGCGGCGGGCTCTGAACAGATCACCGGCTTTTTTGTATTCGGCGGTGTTGCGTATCATTTTGAGATACGTATAGGTCAGCGCAAAGTTGTTCGCGTTGAGTCCTCTGATCAGTCCATCGACAACAATTTTAGGATCAACAGAAGTCAATGTGGTAAAAGCAGCTTCAGTGACCGGTACAGCGATGCTTTTGCTTTGCAGAGCAGTGAGCAGTTCTGTGCCGAAGTATCCGTCTGCTCCGAATTTAGGGAGCAGTTCTTTTCCGAATCGGTTGATCAGTGTAAGCTGAAGCTGCTTAACGCGTTCGCTTTTACTTCCTTTGTTGAGCGGAAAATCGGAAGCCGGTGGTTTTACTGTTGGAGCAGGTGATTTCTGTTTACCGGGAGATGAAGCAGGTAGTTCTTCATCGGGTTCATCCTGCGCAGGGTTAAAACCATTTTGAGTTGCTTTTGCGCGATTGAGAAACCACCACGTTCCCAGACCGAGCGCACTGAGTGCAACACCGGCAACAAGGATACGGATGCCTTTACGTTTTGATTTAGATTCGCCTGACATGGCGGTTACTTTTTTTGAGCGATGATGGAACGTGCTTTTTGCAGTTCCTCCTCGTCGAGTTCGTCGGATAACATTTCGTCTAAGGTGATCGTCCAGTTGCTTTGAAATACCTGCCGCAGTTTGTTCAGCGTAGCTTTGTCGGGAACTTCGGTAAGCACACGATAAATTTCTTCTTCGTCTGTACCCATTCCGTCAGCAGCCTGATGCAGACGGCGAGACCAACCTTCATAATCATAGGAAGCAGCACCACCGGGTTTAGAAGGTTTTGCTGCAAGGATGGCATGAACCTGATTCAGTTCATCGATGGAGAGATCATCCTGTAAATCCTCTTCAAGAATTCTTCCGTTGTAGAGTTGCTCGTAGCTTTTCTGCACCTTACGGTAGAATTCTTTGGAGGGCATTTTTGCAAACGCATCAAGGATAGCATCTTCATCAGTTCCCCCGCCATCGACAGCCATGTAAATTTGTTTGGCGTAGTAGGCGGGATCATCGTTATCTGCCGAGCGATGGTGCGCTTTTCTGGCAGAACGTTTTTTATACCATTTATTCCCAAAATAGAGGGCTGCGGTAAGTGCAGCGGCGGACGTTCCTGCGATGACAAGTCGGCGTTTGTCTTTGGGATTCAATCCCGAAAAAAAACCGCCTCCTTTATTTTCGGAGGACATAGTGCATAAAATAAAAGGCTTAATACTGTCAGCCTAAATAGGCGAGCGCAAGTTGAACCGTATTCGGGTCTTTAACCGCCGCAGCAAGTTTCTCAAACTGCTGTGTGGTGAGTTTCTCGCTCACGCTTGAGGCAGCTTTCGCTTTGCGCCGGGCTTCATCTTCTGATGCTGCGCTGATGGTGATCGTCAACTTAAATGTGGGCATCGTTTAAATATTTAACGGTGTTTGATCAGTAAGATCAATTACCTGCTCTTGGTCATCATCCGGCTGTTCGGACTCCTCATCCTGTTCATCCGGTTCGCCGGAAGTTGTCTTCGGATCGGCAGCGAGTTCATAAACAATAGCAATCGAATCGGGCTTTTTACTCAACAGGTTGACAAGGGCAATCATTGCATTGAAGTGTTGCTCTTGAGGAAAACGTTCGCAAAACCATCTGCCGATGGTGAGCAAGTGTTTTTGTTCTGCTGAATCTTCTTTGTGGGCAGCCGGAGGTGATTTATCATTGGGGAACAGTGAACCGGTTTCCCACTTTTTGATAGCGGCCATTCCTGCGGTCATGATCAGTTTGTTTAACTGAATGGAATCTTCGCTTGGCGGTTCGGTTTTCATGCGTTCCAGTTCCTGCCGCAGTTTTTCGTTTTCGAGTTGCTGCTGTTCGGCCTGATAGGCTTTGCGGACTTGTTCGGCGGTTTCTGCTTTTATTTTATCAATATCAACAGCACCGGAAAAACCCGAAAGGTCTTTTTCATTGGCAAACTGAACAGGCCGATCTACACCTTGCATCCGGATGATGTATTTGTCTGCGCGGTTGCTTTTGGTGTAGTGCATGGAGATAACGATTTCCCGTGTTTCTCCGGTAATCATTTCTTCCAATAAATCAAAGTTGGCGAGATCTGTGCTGCGCTTGCACAGTGGCATCAGGTCAACCCAAATTGAAAATGATGTTTCAGGATTTGCAGTTTCAGCAACAGACCGATTAGCTGATTGATCTTCATTTTCAGAATCCTGCTTTAGTCCGGTATTTGTTTTGATTTTGACTGCGGCAATATTTTTGAGTTGATCAATCAATTCACTTCTGTATGGATGCAGATAAACGGGCATGGCAATGATTGTTCAAATCACGCAGCACTTTATTTCTGCTGCTGTGACTCGGATTTTGGAGAACCGAACCCATGTCCGGTTAAAAACTTGAACAGTTCGAAAAGCGGGAGCAGTTGTTTTTGTACTGCTGCTTTTTCGATGATAATACCTGCGCAGCGTTCGCCGTTAAATGTGCGGATGATGCGTGACGACTTTTCTGCCTTGCTGCCAAAGTCGGCATGAAAGCGATCCAGTTCTTCCTGCTGCTCTTTGATGCGGGCTTCGTAAGAGTCGAGCAGTTGTCCGCGTACATCAGCCAGTTCGGCAGCGGCCTGTGCCTGTGCGCTTAAATGGTCAAGAGCACCAAGTGCTGCACCGAGCAGCATCCCGGTTTCGTGAACGGCCTGTTGAATCTGTGTGGTCATATCTAATGAAGTGCGCGGTTGCTCTTCTGCTTGCGGATTACCGTAGGCTGAAAGTATATCTTCAGCAGAAGGTGTTTCCGATTCTCCATTCAGACCATCCAAGAATTCAAGTTTCATATTCGATGGTATTTCACCCGGCTGTTCAGCGGGTTGCAGGTCGCTAACAAAATCATAGCTGCGCACAATTTTATGGCGCAGATAAAACCGGATAGTCATGCGCGAATTAAACGCGGGATTGAAAAATCCCACCGCAGTATTGATCTGCTTGGGATTATCACTTGGCTGGAGACAGAACGGAAGCCCGTCGATCAGCACTTCGAGGCTGTCAGCTTCTTTGTTGATCAATGCCATTGAAAAGATAGACTGCACAAATAAAGCAGACTCATTGCTGTAAGGGAATTTAAACTGTTGCATAACGACAACCGGATAAAAAGGTGAAAAACAGATATAGAATTAGTGGCCGGCACGATGCCGTGGAGTAAACACCAGAAACTGGAGTTGAAGCAAAGTATCAGCACGGTTATAAATGGAAATCGTGCCGGTATGCTCGTGTTGGTTTTCGGTAAGCTGAACATCGGTAAGATCATACAAGCCGAGGTCTGAAGTGATCTTTGAAAACGAAGTAAAACCTTCTACCAGATACCAGAACTGATTGGTAGCTTTGATGGTGATGGTTTGCTTTGCGCCGATTGTCATGTGCCTGTATGAACAAATAAAACTTCTGCCGTAACCAATCTGCCGGATACGTTGTTTGCCGATTTCAAAAGCTAATTGCGGATTCATAACCGGGTTTTATAATACAGGTGAATACAAAGAGTGAAAAGCTGATCTGCGTCTGAGAACAGCACTCCGTCAAGCAGCGTAGCGTTCCGGCTGATCGTGATCTCGCAGGGTTCTGCTTTACCCATTATCACACCGATAGAAGAGCTGAACTCCATATCCGCATTGCGGTCGAATGTGGGGCGTTCGGACTCATCGCGCAGTGTGGTTTCAAAAATCAGTTCTTCCCAATTTGATAACCGCAAGCGTCCCCAACGCTGATAGGCAAAATTGTGTACAGGCAACTTTTCCTTTACATACACTTGAATGGCATATACATGGTCACAGTCATCGGGAATCGGAAGCTGAAAATGAAGTTTCTGAAAGGGCTGATTGGTCTTGAACTGAAAAACAGCGGTGCGGGTTCTCATGTGAGCGGTTTTCTCAAACCGCGAACATAGAGCGAGACTTTGTACGGACTGAATCCGATCATCACGGTTTCAGTGTCGGTAAAAACGATGCGTATTTTTCCGTTGATGGTTTCCACCCGGCCTATGGAGTAGTACCGTTTATCTGGAGGCACTCCAAGACCGGACATCAATAAACGTGAGCCGTAGCCATCGGGGAAAAGTTCAACACCGTTAACGGTGATACTTTGTGAACCGCGAAAGTAAAGCTGATCTTCCTGATCAGCTGTAAGCAGCAGTCCGTTGATAAGATGCACATCTTTATCAATTTCAAATTCTTTTGAAACAGTAGAGAGTGCTGTGCCAACTTCAAAGTCAAACCGTTTGAAATAAACGGGTCTCATGCTATATGAATTGACGGTAATAACTGAATTCCGGCAACAGCGTTGCAGACCTTACGGGGTCTGCAACGTGCCGGATGTTTACGGGGTGGTGATTGTACCCTGAAGGCCAACAAATACCTGCGTGTTGGCAACGACTCCGGTGGTTGTTCCAAGTTCGATGGTGAGCTCGATGGAAACATCATCATGAATCAGTCGCGGGTTGGCCAGTTTGAAATAACCGGCGGGAACACCGTGCAGGTTGTTTGTGCAGAACAAACGGTTGGGCGTTCCTTCCGGCACAATGATTTTTTTGTTGGCTTTAAGCGAAAACTCGCCGTTTGCAATTGCACCGGTAGGATCAATCGAGCCGAACACGGTACGCATCTGATCGTCTTTGGAATCTGATGCGGCCACACCAAAAAGCAGGTAGATGCCCGAAACGAGCAGTGCCTGTCCTTTGGGAAGACGACCTTCAGAAAGACTGCGCAGTCCCACTTCGCGGGTGTCCTGCGGTTCAAAGATGCGTGTGGTTTTCGAGTTAATCGATTTGATCGAATAAACGATGGTATCCGCTAATCGCAGATCACCTTTCACAAGTTGATCTTTGATGTGTTGGGGCAGTTCACGAAAATGTTTCTCCATCTCTGCACGAGAGCCGCGACTCGGTGCGGCAGGGCGTGCAAGTTGGTTAATGATTTTCTGACGCTGAACCGGATTCACGCGTTCGAGAATGCCGAGCAGTTCCTCGGTCATTCCGGTGGAGTCAACACCATACAGGTCACCTGCATTGTTGTACTCGCTGTTTTCAATGCCATCAAGATGTGTAAGCATTGCAGTATGTCAAATAACGTAATCAATATGGTGAGAAGGACAATCCGCTCTCACCGGTTATAACTGGCTGTAAGTTCGGATCACCTTACGGGGTGATCCTTTTCTTACATCAGTCGTGACTCCAGTGAATCGCTGTTGCCATCAAAACCGGATACAGAAGAACTGTTTCCGTTTCGTTCAAAAGCGATTGCATTTTGCTGAAGGTTGCGTTCGATCTCTTCAAGCGTTTTGGGATCGAACGTAAAGTCGGCATTGGGCTGCGCGTTACCGTAGAAGGTAACCGCTCCCACTGTGCCGGGTGCAGGTGCATTTTGCGATGCACTGCTGCTGAACTTATCTGCGTACAGACGATGGAGCAAATCGTCTTTGAGCTCGCGCAAACGCTCGGAGGCTCCTTCCACAAAACCGACATCAGTACCGTTGAGTTCCTGACTCTTTTTGGATGCGCCTCCGAACATCATTCCCAATCCAAAAGCCACAAGTGGTGAATCACCATCGTAGATTTCTGTTGAGTCCGACTGACCGAGCTTTTTGGATGCAGCACGATGCGCTCCGTGCATGTGTCCGGCAAAGGTGACGGCTGCTCCTGTAAGGAACGAACCGCGCCCCATGCCTTTGCCTACCAACGCTCCAAGCAACCCTGCGGCAAGAGACTTGAGGAAAGGTTTAAATGAAGATTTCGCTTTCGCTTTGGTGCTGACAGACAATTCCTGTGCTGTAACTGCGGCATTACTTGTTGCCATTTTATTTAGAGATAAAATATCCGCTACTTGAGCGGTATAAAACGCGGCACACTTTTGTGCTTGTTTTTCTGCCCTTTGGGACGGCCTCGCGGCTTACCCGATAATCCGGCGACTGCTGCTGTTGTGTTCGTTTTGGGAGTATCTGAACTCTTTTTTACTCCCAACCAGATTATTGTTCCAACACCGGCAGTAATTAATCCGGTCTTGATTGGATTTTCTTTGATCCATTCCACAACCGGATTTCCCTTTTTTTCATCGGGATCAGGTAATCCGCTTCCGGGCAGATCTTCATCCTCTGAACTTAGAGTTGATCCTTTAGCGGCTTCTGATGCAGAGATCGTACTTCCGGGCTGATCGGGATTTTCTGATCCCGAATCTCCTTTACCAAGAATTCCTACTTTGCGCAATTCAGCAGCAAGAGCGGCTACCGCAGCAGATGCCGCCGCAATGGCTGCACTTGCCGAAACCGGTTCACCGAGTCCCTGCATGCCGGTTTCTGCGTTTAACAGGCGTGTACCTACGATGTCTATCAACCGCTGTTCGTCTGGCATCGCCCAAATCGGAACTACACCAAGTCCGGAAACCTGTCCTTCCTTGTTTCCTTTTCCGGTAAGGATCGCTTCACGCAGATTTTCCGGTTTACCACCGGCGGCATAAAATATCCGGTCAGCCTTCTCACGTACTTTGATCAGCTTGTCATACTTCTCGCGACTGATTCCTTTTTGCTGTGCCGCTTCTGCACTCAGGTATGAAAACTTGAGTCGTCCGGCAACATTAAACAGGTTCAGCTTCATAGATGCAAGCAGACCGGTGCGCAGAAGTACGGTAGCCGGATTTACTTTGTTCACGGCATGAACACCGCGTTTCACAACTTTACCGGTGTTCGATATGGTGCGTTTGAGTTTTGCTTTGAGTTTTCCTTTACCCAAATCTCCCGCTACACCTGTGCCATGCAGATATTGCAATTTCATTGGAAATTCTGCTTTAAACAGGTACGGCTCTTCGTGATCGAAATACGGTGTCACGCAGTCAATCGGAATGCGCCGTCCCTGTGGTGTTATGCATACCGGATAAATATGCTTGTATCTGTCCGGCTCTTCCGGGTAACCCGCTACGACGTTACTTACACTTAACCGCATTCCGGCTTTATACCAATTGTGCAAGACCGAATCGATAAAGTTGGTCATGCAGTCACAGTCGCCGCCTTTTTTCCGGTTCTTCCAGAGAAATGCAGGACTCTGTACCTGCTCGATGCCGCGCTGATCGTATTTGTACCGGATATGATTGGCCACAAAATGCCAGAGGGCTTTACAGGATTCGTACAATGAATTCGGATGCATAAGTACTTTGGCGATGCCTTCAGTTTCGTGAAGTGTTCGCGGTACAACCATTTCAATAAATGCAATGGTGTGTTTTACTTCTGCTATTCCTTCAGGTACAATCTCGGTGACTTTTCCAAGTGGCCGGGGAAATAAATGGTCGACATCATTTCCTGGACTTAACTTGCGTTTGTCAAGTGATATACCTTCATTGCCCGGCCATAATTTTTCAAAGAACGACATACGGGTTTACCGTTTAAGCACAATTGGCTCACGCCATTTCAGCGGCACATTGAGCATGCTAACTTTTGCTACTGTTTCAGTAACTGCTTCCAGTGTCAATTCGAATTTCCCCTGCTTGAGTTGCTGTACCACCTGAAGGCCGAGAAACGCCAGTGAACTCCATGCGAGATCAATAATCACATCGATTTTTGTTACTGCTCCGGCTGCAATTTCCAACCACTCCCGATCCGGAGAAGAGGAACCAATTGTGCGATCCTGATACAGCAGTTTTACAAACGGCTGACGAATGGTAAATGAACTCCCTGAAGGATTCTTCAGTTCAACGCTCACACCAACCTTCAGTCCAGAAAGCTGTAATGCGTGTATCCGGGAAGCAATCATTACTTCCATGCGTTCAGCATCTCGGTAGAGTTTATACAAATAACCACCGGTAAACAAAACTCCTCCTGCAACTATTATCCATGCTGATTTCATGGTGTGCTGTTTTGGTTCAGTCCTGATGGTTCGGATACCTTGTCACTTACCTTTTTTACTGCTGTTTTATTCCGGCAGAAATAAAACAGCAGTAGTTGAAGAGATAAGTAATTGTCGGTTTCCTTACAGTTTGGGCTGATCAGAATTTGTGCTGTTGTTTGTTTTGTCTTCGTGTTTTTCTTCTTCACCGTACTTCTTTTCCGATGCTGAAAGTTGTTTTTCTTCCCAGCGACGAATGCGGCGGTCAAGGTAACTTCCAATTAACTGGAAGATCAGCCAGATAAAACCGCCGACTGCCGTTTTTACTGCGAACAGTATAATCGGCTCTTGCAATCCCATCGCAAACAGATTGAAAACTGCCCCGAAGACGAAGGCTGTTAATCTGTTAGTTGAGCTTTGTTGCGCATTCATGTAGCAAGGATACAACAACCGGAAAATGCGCTGTCCATTTAACGTCCACTGGCGGTCACTACGTTCCATTATGTTCCACTTTGGTTCACTTTGACCATTTCGCAGAATTTATTGGGCAAAAAAAATCCGGCCATCAGCCGGATGAAAATTGAACGGTTTAAATGAGTCCCCTTTTTTCTAAGAGACAATATTCCTCCAGAAAACAGTCAGGTACACCCATTTTTTTGAAGATTATTTTTACCTGATTAGGGTATAAAAAACGGGAATCATATTTATACATACCCTCGCTTTCTAATATGCGTTTCACGTTTCGCCTGAACGTTTTTATGTGCATATCCTTGCGGTATAATTTTGCAAGTTCACTGTGTTTATACGGGCCAAATGATAGTGGGATTGAATCCATATAATTAAGTATTGTACTTATTATATATGTGTATCAAAATAAACAGTCAGCAGTCAATACAAGTAATGACCGATACCGGCTCTTCACCAAACCAGTCGTACCCTTTAAAATAAGCTGAAGGGGGTCTTTAATCCGCCCGGATCAATATAAATGAGGTCTCAATTTTCACTGGCGGGGTTGCCTTTTTTTTCTGGTTAGGTTTGTAGATTACCCGGTAAGCAGATCTGCAATTTTTAGCACACCTAATTTAATGACAGACACTTATGATTAATTGAAGTTGGCAGGGGTAATGCCCAATTTCAAAAACAAAGCATCGGCTTCTTCTCTGTTTTCAGGAATGCAACCATCCGAATGCACGATAAGGTTATTTTCTCCGAACCCATCACAAATAATAAGTGTGCCAGATGGGATTGAAAGCAGAACAGAGGTTTCAAAGTAAAATATACCTAACCGGTATCGTTTTATTTCTGTTTTCCCTTCATACGTTGAATTCAGCGGATGTTCAATTTGTTCTGCCCCCGCATCAAACAGGTACTTTTCAAAACAGAAAGGAATCCCGGAATTCGATACTGTACTTGGTGGCTCGGATAAAATTAAATCTGCTGTCATAGCTGTTATTTTATTTGACATTAAATTAACAAGCATATTATCCATTTGCAAATGCTTATATGGCAACAAATACTAAAAAATGCTAAATTTTTATTCAAATAACGATTGAGGTACAATAGAAATGATTAGATCGATGATAAAGCGGGATAATTTATTCCGCTGCGGAATAGGTGCGGAATACATGCGGAATACCTGCGCGATACCTGCGGAATAAAGCGGAATACATCGGGGTATATCGTAAATGCTGATATTCAATATATTACAAAACACAGATATATCTTGATTGACCGGTAATAAATCGGGTGTATGGCGGGAAATATTTTGTTAACAACTCATAAATATTTGCTACACAAAACACTTTTCGATGATTTAATTTTATGGAATAATAAAAAACTACTTAGCATGGACGTAACTTATGCACTATCAAATTACCGAATGAATGGAGTGAATTTCGCAACTGAAAAAATGCATTTCAGTGATGTTTTAAGTTCAGCCATGTTACAAGGAAATCTTGCCCGTCTGACATCGGCAACAACAGCTATTGACAGATTGACCAATCCGCTTTCTCAGTTTGGGAAATTTGGAATATTTGAGCACAATTATAAATTGGAGTCATTATTAAATTCTGTTAATCGGATTAATGCAGTTGTACCAAGATTTGATCATTTTAGAACAAATGGGGCAATTCATGCTGTTACTGAAATGCTGAAATCAGAAAATGCATTATCATTGATTAATGATCAACAGTATAAATGGAACAATTATTTAAATTCTGTATTGCATCATAATGGGGCTTTGACAGCAATCGAACAGCTTACTAAGTCAACACCTTTTGTTGATCAGATTAATGACATAAGTAGTAAAATTCAAACAGCTTACTCTCAGACGCTTTCTTATGCTTATGAGACAGAAGACACTGAAACAATTGCTGTTCTTGAGTCTGATCAAGAAGTATTAGATTTCCTTACTGAGGCAATAAAAAAATATGGCACTCAAGTATCAGATAAGGCGCTTGAGGTGATCGACGATTTTAAAGTTTATTTTCGTGATAGCATTATTACTCCAGTTTTTCATGAAAAATTCAAAAATGTCGCTAAGGATTACGGGATAATTAAATTTGTGTATTTAGTGCTTCAGAAAATTTATGAGTGGCTAATTTCTTTGATAAATTAATTAAACGATCATATTGTGTTTCAGTTTTTTGGGTAATACATCAGAAGTTGTTTGCTTTAATGTGTAGTATATTTATCCAAGTGCATTATTCAAATAATTTTGCTCTCTCTTTATTTGCGCTGTTCTTAAATCTTCGAGGTCATAATGCCCACTAATTATATGGGAGAATGTATTATTCTGATTTCTAATTTTTGTAATTAATTCAGGAAGGTAACTTTCAGTGATTACATCTATTGCAAACATTCGTTCAGATGATTTGTCTTTGTAGTGAATTAGATACACTAAATGATCAATTTTATCTAACTCGACATCTCCATTTTTACTATCATTAGTAATATACAGATCTCCCTGATAGATAATGATTGGGAAGATAAAAGATGCCTTATACTCGCATTCGTTGGAATCAATATCTTTAAACTCGTCTTTCAATTTTTTTTTATGAGCTAAAGATGCCTTTATTAATGTAGAAAAGATATTGTTTTGATCTTCTGAGTGATTAGCCTCCCATTTATCATTTGACTTTAATTGAAAGGTACAATATTGATTGGAGAGAATCTCGTTTGAGTAGTAGTGGTTACTCATCGTGAAGTAGGGACTTTCTACGAACTTATCTTCATCAGATAGGGATATACTTGTTTCTGCATTTGGCCAAACTTCATGGATAATCATTTGAGAGGACTCTATGAATTCTTTTTTCTTAAAATCTTTCTGACGAAAAAATACAAGTGGTTGAAAATTATTTTTGCATTCACAAATTAAGCGATAGTTTAAGTAACTGTGTCTCCCAGTTCTTAATTGATGCCCTAACTTTTGAGAACTCAAATCTTCACTTGCAACTACATCAATCTCACGGATTTTATCAGTAATATCGTCTCTGAAATAATTTTCATAGTTTATCTGAAATCCATTTTCTTTTAATACGTCCTCAACTCTTTGCTCAAGTAAATAGCCAGAACGATTTACCGCTTCTTTCATTTTATCTTCTGGAATTCGAGGAGTATCTTTAGTCATAATTATGTTGATTAATATGTAGCTAAATTATTGAATATTTATCAATGTATCCCACTGAATAGTATAACACGGCGATAATTGAGCCCGCCTCAGTTTCCAAGCAGAGCGTTCTGAATCTCTGTACTTCTCCGCAATAATATGTGGTGACATATCCTCCGCTCCTTGTACAGCCAGTTTAACCTTCTCAGCCCCAACTTGCTTATTCACCCAATCCATCTCAAATATCAATTTCTTTCGCATAACACGGTCAACTTCATCAAACAGCGAAACCTGTAATTGTTGTTTATTTATTGCTAAACGAATTTCATCAGTGGATAGCAATGTGGCTTAAGGAATTAGAGTAGTATTAATTATCTACTCTTCTGTTGAATATGACAATATATATCTGTGTAAGATGTCAATCATACTGTATGTCAAAAGTATATAAAAACTAATGAAGATTACTGACAAGATAAAAATTACTCCAAGAGTATTTGAAAACTCTTCTAACTGAAAATATATCAAAATAACACAAGAAATAAATCGAATTAAAGGGTCAAAACAAATAATATATAGATACTTCGTTTCTTGAATTTGTGCAAGCCAATTAGTTTTATGTCTCTTCTTTAATTCATTTTCGATTTCATGTCCATCAAAAAACAGGATAAAAATTTTGGGTATTAAATTCATTGAATTATTTTCCACATATTTTTTTTGATCCGAAATACTCATCCTCTTAAGTTTGTCAATTTCAGGATAGTAATCTGAAGTAATTTTCATTATGCTGTTGAGAGATTTTTGTCCTAAGTATGTTGAAATCATTTTTGTAATTACCCAAACCAAAATAAAGGTCAGAATTGGAATTAATACTTTGCCAGATACTATAAAATCAAATATGAAATTATGATCTATTGTTGCCGGTATTAAATCGTCTTTAATTAGAAAATCAACGGTATAATTTGTTAATATGCTTACACACAACAAGTTCAAGATAGTAAATAAGCGATGAAGGGAAGAACGGCTTGGTATAGAATCAATTGTTTCGGTAATGCCTTTTATGTCCATTCTGTAAATGTATGAATCTTGTTAATTATAGTCAATTAGATATCTTATTTATTTACTAATTGATTTTATGGTTTATCCTTATTAAGTTCGTATAAAACAAACAAACCGATTTTATGAATTTATCCTTAAAACCAATTTTTGAAAATAGTATTGGAGGTATTATTTCAGGTGTGGCGATTTCTTTTCTGTTGCCCACAGCGTCGGTCATTCAAATTCAATCACAAACGACCAGTTCGTGGAGTACAATATTCTTTAACCCTACTTTTATTGCAAGCGTCATAGTCAGCATTTTTCTTGTTATTCTCTTTCTGTTCTGTCGAAAAATCTTCCATGAGAATAAAATGTTAAAAGATAAAGCTGATAGGTTAGAGATGGGGTGTATCAAAGCATTGGAAAAAACAGAAGTACTTGGTGTTATCGGACACTACCGGAATAAAGCTCTTTTCATTCGTAGTTTTGATAATGTGGAATATTTTAGAGTCCCCAATGAAACAGATGATGAATTTTTGGCTCGACTTCCCAGTGGCGGTCTTTTTTATAATCATCTATTTGAAGAATATACTCAGGTTAGAAAATATCTTGAAATAAATATGAAAAATAAAACAGGACTTGAATTAGATACTATGCTTAAACGGTATTATCCGGAATCTTTCTTCACTCAACCAAGATAGATAACATGCTTAAACTGTAAGAGGACATCTGATAAAATTGGGTGTTTGAAATACAAAAGATAGTCATCGTACATTATTCATTTGATTTTGATATTTCTTTATATGCTCTTTTCTTAAATATTCATAAGTGCATCCCACTGCGTAGTATAGCACGGCGACAACTGCGCCCGCCGCAGCTTCCATGCAGAGCGTTCCGAATCTCTATACTTTTCAGCTACAATATGCGGACTCATATCTTCTGCCCCTTGAACAGCCAGCTTTACTTTCTCAGCCCCAACTTGCTTATTTACCCAATCCATCGCAAACATCAATTTCTTTCGCATTACACGGTCAACTTCATCAAACAGGGAAACCTGTAATTGCTGTTCCGGTGTAAGTTCCACAACCAGAACACCGGCTTTTTTATATTTCAAACCCGGAACAAACATTTTCCGCATTGCTTCGGTAGCATAGCGTATCAACTCTACTGAATCATTTGTAACCATCGGCAGCTTTACAGCTTCCTGAAACGAACGGTAAGGTACAGTTTCATCAAACGGATTGGTTTGTAAGAAAACATAGATAGCTGCACAAACCGATTGCTGCTCCCGCAGCTTGTAGGCACACCGGGAAGCGTAATTTGAAACGGCCTCCAATAAAACCGGGAGTTCTGTTACCGGAGAGCCAAACGAGCGGCTTGTACAAATGTTTTTCTTTGCCGGTGGGTTGGTGTCAATTTCAAAGCAAGATGTGCCGCGCAGTTCGTAAACGAGTTTAAGCCCGGTTACAGTGAGTTCATTGCGAATAAAGCTGTCACGCGCCTGTGTAAGTTGGTAAGCGCTGTGAATACCAAATTGACGGAGTTTTGTAGCGTAACGTGAGCCTATTCCCCACACTTCGCCCACATCAGTATCTTTTAATGCAGCTTCAATTTCTGCGCTATCCTGTAAGAGCAGCACACCGCTTGGAACTTTCTTTTTTTTGCATCGCTTATTTGCCAGCTTGGCTAATGCCTTTGTAGGGGCAAGACCAACCGAAACCGGAATACCTGTGTGCCGCTGAACGGTTTGTTTCGCTTCGGTGCATATTTTCTCCAGATCAAAATACTGGCATCCCCTGAAATCTAAAAAAGCCTCATCAATGCTATATACTTCAACTTGCGGTGCAAACATTGCCAGTGTGTCCATTACTCTCTTAGACAGATCGCCATATAGCGGATAATTAGAGGAAAAGACAGTTATTCCATTTTGTACGTACCAATCTTTGCGTTTGAAATACGGTTCGCCCATCTCAACGCCCAAGTCTTTTGCTTCCTGCGAACGGGCAATAATGCAGCCGTCGTTGTTAGAAAGCACTACCACCGGCTTATCGGCCAGATCAGGCCGGAACACGCGTTCACAGCTCGCATAGAAGCTGTTGCAATCGACAAGGGCGATCATAGTTGGTGAAGAACATACGTTACAACTCCCCAGACAGTAATTTGCCCTGTGCTTGCTGCAAGCCTGACGAGTGAAAATTCATTGTCTTTCACGATTAGAACAAGGTTTCCGAAGACAGGTTTTAGGGAGCGGTCAATAACCAGAATATCATTTTCAAAAATTTCATGCTCCATATCGGTTCCTGCCCTTGCAAAAAAGGTTGAAGTTGGGTGCTGAACTACAAAATCTTGCAAGTTCAGAATAGGCTGTAAATACTCAGCCGCCGGAGACGGGAATGCTCTGCCAGACAACGCCATTGCATCGTGGGTTAAAGGTTCAGCTATAAACTTGCGCGTATGGCGAAACAGAGGTGGGTAGGGTCTTGTCTGATTCGTTGATACAAACGTACTATTAGAAGTGGGGCGATGTCAATAGGTGTTTACAGTGAGTATCTATGTTTTTTGTTGATGGGTGTAAACAAAAAAAGGCAGAACGCTAACCCCTTAACGTTCTGCCTGATATTAACCGAACTAACCCCTTAATTCGGCGTTTATGCTTACCGGGAGGTAAGCAATTTCAAAAGAAACGATTGAGAAGTGTATTTTGTTTTTCCAGATTGTTAATTGGATAAAATTTTCAGCTAAATGGCATTTAATAACAGAAAGAAGCGGCCTCAAAATGAGACCACCTCTTTCATTTTCCACGCATTCCCGGTATTCCCGGTATTCCCGGTTGGTTAAACTCAATTTGTCCTAACACGGCAAAAACCGTGAGAAAGGAATTAAGATTTTGTACCAACAATATCAGGCTGAATTACAATACCAAGTGCATTTAAAATTATAGTTAAAGTTGCCATAGTTATTAAGTATTAAAACTAAGGATTAAGTAGCTATTTGACTTTGAAGAAGCCTTTTGTCAATTGTTTCAGGGCTGTTTATTTTATTGACCTTTGCTCATGGGTTGGTTTTTCCGGCTCCCGTATCCATCGGGTTAGTAATAATACCAAGTAGTTGAAGTAAAAGTTCTGCGGCTGTCATTTTGTTATGTTTTGGGTGTAAATCGAGTTGCAAAAAAGGGCTGATACTATTTATCATATCAGCCCTTTGCTCACGTTTTGGATATGTTAATTATCCCCCGTTATTTTCAGGGTTGATAATGATTCCCAAAACTTTCAAAATTAAATTGACCATTTCCATCTGATTGATTTTTTGAATATTTCCAAACATCAATCAGATGAAGGCGGCAAGTTACTGACATTTGATAAGTATTGCAGATGTTTAAACTCGTATATTTATAAGTAATATCCGCCAAATCAAAGATTTACCATGCCCGTTTTTAGCGACGTAAAAATAATAATAGCAGGTTTAAATACTGAAGAATTAAGGCTTGCAAAAAAGTACTTAAACTTTAACCAAAGAGATTCGGATGACACTCTATTGACCAAACTTTTCTTGAAAATATTGGATAATCCAAATATGGATTCCAATTCAGCAAGATTATTTATGAAAGAAAGTGTTTCAGCGTTTGAAAAACTATGTTCCCGTTTAATTGCAAAATTGAACTACATGGTAGTCTCTGAATTTAATATGACTGGTAAAAGTCCCATTGCATATAAAACGAGGATGGAATGGGAGATGCAGAACAAATACTTACTTGCGCAGATTCAACTTGCAAGAGGAAATACTGAAATGTCTATTCATTTCTTGGATGAAGCACTTTGTATTGGAGAGTCTATTGAAAATTATTCTGAGTTAGAAAAATCTATGCAACTTAGAATAGAGATATTAGCAATTAGAGGAGAAAAAAAATCGTATGAAATCAGTCAAGAAAAAATCAACTATTATCGTCAATGTGCATTACTGGTATCATCAACAAGAGAACGATATACTAAATTAATGACTGATGCACATTCGCAAGCAGGTCAATATAGTTTAGACAATTGGGATCAAGAGTTAAATGGGATAAGAGAAGCCTATGAATTTTCTAAATCAAACTATATTCAATACCACTACTTTGAACTAATGCAGACCTATTGCATATTAAGATGCAAGTATGTTGAGAATGAAAAATATGCGTACAAGCTATTGAAACTCGTTAAAAATGTTCAGTTACTTAATAAACAACAATTTCTTGGCATTGCTAATCTATTTGTATCACAAGCAAATATTTACACTCGTAATTATGATTTAGCTGCGCAATACTGTATTCTTTCAAAAGAACATTTTAGTCGAAATTCATATAACTATTTTCTTACTGAAGAAATCGAGTTTTATATACATTATTTTTCAAATGATTTTAGCAGAGCTGAAGAAGTACTTTACCGAATAAAACGAAATGATAGTTATTGTATTTCCGATTCTGTGAAATATCAAATCGACTTTTTACTCGCTACTTGTTTATTTGCAAAGAAAGAGTTCAATGATGCTCAACGAGTTTTGCTAAAAATTAACCTTATACAGCAAGATAAAGTAAGCTGGAATTTAGCAATGAGAACATTGCAAGCTATGATTCATATTGAAACTGATTGTTTTGATGATCTGCTTCGACATTTATCGACTTATGAGCGTGATATAATGCGTATCCAGAAGAAACAACACGTGAGAAAACGAGAAATGTTGATCTGGAAACTATTTAATACGTGGTCAAAAACACAATCCTTTACAGAAACAATTACTATAAGAGGTGAAGAACTAAAGCAAATGCAATCAGATAGCACTGAATACTGCTGGCAAAAACATGGTCACGAATTGGTTGCCGTTGATAAATGGTTTTTAAGTAAAGCAAACGAGGAAAAAAAGACAAAAAGCAGATTGTCGAATGGGAGGTAAATTATATTTAATAAATTGTTAATGAATTAATTAGTGATTTATATTTGATAATCGAATGTCTTTGTTTTTTAGGAATGTCCCCGGAATTTCACTTGACAAGGATATACATTTATGAAAATTCCGAAGGAATTTTCATAATCAATTCCAACACCCCGAACTTATTAACCCTGCATTGTCTGTTAAATTTTCTGTAATAGTTTAGCCAACGAAATAATTAATACGGCATCTCCCTCAGAAACGTGAGCAATTTCTGGAATGCGGGAGATGCCGTATTTGTATTTATTCATGGCGTGGGAAAAAACTAAGAAAGCTCGCTCACGTGCTTTGAGGAGTTTGAGTACCCGCCACCCTTTTTAACATTTGGCTATGAAACAACAGAAATCAAATTCGGCACAACAGGAAGTAAAAAAGCCCAAACGGAACAACAGCCGTAAAAAGCACACTCCTGTTGAAGCAGATCAAGACATTAGAACCCTGCACTTCATGCGTGAAATGCTACTGTGATAAACGCAGGAAAAAAATGCTTCTGCATAATACATCAACTACTACCGTTAACCCTGACAAACGGAACGTATGAACGCTTACACGAACGCCGCACAACTTTTTAATAAATTAACTAATCCCGAAAAAAACACATTGCTCTCTCTGTTGAGTATGCTCGACAGCAGGGGCGAAAATTTCACAGGTAAAAGCAAGCTGCTGTATCACTTTCTGGATGAAAAGGAAGGATTGCCTGCATACGAAGTTGAAAAACATCTCTATCCATCGGGTGGTAAATCGAGCTTTCAGCGTTTATTACTTCGTTTCTCAGAGAAGATAGAAGAATCTCTGCTGCTTGATACCAACTTGAACAGAGAAGAACGGTACAGCGAATTGCAGCGGATGAACCTGAAAGCATCCAAATCTTTACTCAAAGCACAAATGTTTCTCTTTTGGGGACAGGACAGACAAGTTGAACGGTTATGTTCCAATGTAATTGAAACAGCACAGGAATATGAGTTGTTTAGCATTTGGTTTCAGGCATTGGAATTACTAAGTGAATTGCCATCTTATACAAATAATCAAAAGGCAAACACCAAACTTGAGAAACAGCGCAAAGTGTTATTCGGGACAATACAGTTAGCCCACGAAACAGTAAAGATGTGGCAGAGTATCAAACAAACTAATTTTCTTACAGAGACTTCCGATTTACAAATAGAAATTGAAGCAGAAAAGTATCAACATTTATTAAACACAAATTATTCAACCAAAGCAGATATACATATCCGTTTGCTCAAAGGCCGGTTAGCCCACTTAAAAAAAGAGTACACGATTGCAAAAAGGTTATTCAAAACAGCGGTTGATTTAATCTCAGAGAAGCCGCATATACTTGAAAACAGCTTACTAACAGATGTCCGGCTGAATTATGCGGAAACCTTATTTGTGTTATGTCGCTTTAAAGAATGTATAACAGAGTGCGAAATCATTAATGCCCTTACTGATCTGCCAGAGGAAACAAAAATAAGATCACTGGAGATAGAATTTAAGTCTCATTATTTTATCCAAAATTACCCTGCTGCACAAACGGCAGTTTTAACATTATTAGCAACGAGCGGGATAAGCAGCGAACAAAAGTTTGTTTGGCGACTTTGGTTCTCACAATTACTTATAGTGAACAAATTGTATTCCGAAGCTGCTGAACTCTTAACTGAACTTATAAATCAAAGGTACTTCATGCCAAAGTATGGATTATGTGTTATTCAAATGCTTGTTACAGCGACAGAAAGTATTTCGCCAAAAGAAAAAGTGGTATTTCATCTCAGCAAATGGATTCGCAGGTTTGCAGATAGTGAATCACTTACCGAAAGAGAGCAAAAAATAAATGTATTGCTAAGTGTACTGCATTCAAATGAGTTTAACTATAAGCAAACAATAATTGAACAACCAGAATTGCTAAACTGGCTGCGTGAGCCGGGAAACTGGTCAATTCACAGTAATGAGTTAATCAGATTTGAAGAATGGTTAATTGCGATGAGAACTCATACAACCCCGGTTATTTCAGTCCCGAAGTATTGTGCGGAGGTTTCTATTAATGTTCATCCAAATAATGAAACTCAACCAACAGTAAACTGATGACAACTTTACCCATAAAGCGCGGTCGCAAAAAAAAGGTGGTAACTGAACAGGAGCGAATGTTTCTGAAAGCAGTTGGTCGCTGCTTACGGAAGTGGCGATTTGAAAGAGGCTTTACAAGCCATGAATATTTTGCTTACAAAGCCGGTTTGGCAAGGGGGCAATATCTATCCTACGAGCATGGTAAAAATATACAGATGCTGACTTTACTGCGTTTATTGGAGAATTTGGAATTAACACCATTGCAATTTTTCACATCTCTTGCAGATCAGCATCAAAACACAACACAAGTAACAAATTAGAATCGTAAACTATGAAACCTGCACTCCTGCTTTTACTGATGCTTTTTATTCATCCGATGTACTCACAAAAAACAACATCAATTAGTTTCAGTCTTACTGATACTAAAAACGCTGATACGGTCTATTTATCGTATGCGGGGAACTATATAGATTTTCGTTGGGAAGAATATTTGATGCCTGTAAAACCTAAAGCAAAGGCTGTATTTAACCTGCCGATAAGCGAATCAAAAGAGGTTACAGTAACTATTGGAGAAACAGAGTTTCTGCTGTTCCTTGAGCCAGGCGATTTGCTTACGGCAAAACTAAGCAGTGCCAAACCAACAACCGGTGCAGTCTTTACCGGCTCGGCAGCAGCAGCAGCGGTTTTGTATGTTGATTATCAAAACCGGTTCGGAACTTTCTTTGAGCAGAGTATGAGTACAACGGTTGACTATATGAAACTGCCTCCGGCAGAATTTGCAGCACGGTATGATAGTTTGTTAAAAGCACAGCTTGAATTTATTGAGCCACGCAAAGAAATGGTTAGTGAGGCTGCATACAGTCAGCTTCATTCGCGCATTACCTATACGGCTATGATGAACAAACTGCGTTATCCCGCCTTACGGTTCTGGTTTACGCGAACGCCTTATCCCGCATTGTTGGCAGAATTGGATTCGCTACATTTTTTTGATTTTGCGGTGAACTATAAACAACCCGAACAGTTCCCAAAGTTAAGTGAGCCTGTATGCCTTGCACTTTGGGAATTGAACCGCTGGAAGTATCATCAGCTTAGAAAGACCAACCCCTATTCACAGGTTGATGAATTAAAGTGTGCCGCAGAATTATTTACAGGCCGTTTCAGGGAGTTTGCACTAACCTATACGCATTATATGCAGCTTGCCGGTGGTGCGTTTGCTGAAATGGATTCGGCTTACAGTTTTGTACAGAATAACATAACTGATACAGGGTTTCAGGCAATACTCCGTTTTCATTATGAAGCCCTGCAAACCTTGCAACCGGGTAATCCTGCACCGGCACTCAATTTAAAGCAGTTTAACGGAAAGCCGTTTTCAATGGATTCGGTTCGCGGAAAAACGGTACTGCTCGAATTTTGGCATAGTGGCTGCGCACCCTGCCTGAAAGGTTTTGAGGCCGCCAATGAGTTCCACAGCAGACTGCCAGAAAATACAGTTATGGTGTATGTCTGTGCCGATCAGGATTCAATGCGTGGTCGAAGTGCGTTGCGTAAGCATCAGGTGCAAGGTATTCATGTTCATGCACCCGGTTTTAACCACCCTGCATTACTTGCCTATCATATACAAGCATTCCCTTCTTTATTCCTGATTGCACCCGATGGCAGAATTATTTCGGCCAATGCTCCGCGTCCGGGCAGTAAGGAACTCGACGAATTGCTGAACCCAAAATAAACCCCTGCCTGAGTTGTGCAACCGCTATGTCAGTTCCATGTATAAGCGGTGCGCGGGTAATCAGCAGGATTTACCCGCGCAGCACAAAACAGGTGCAAAACAATCCCCCTACACAATGACGAAAAAATCGCCTCCAAGAATCGGAACAACAGACAAAGGAAATGAAGATGAAAACTATAAATACAGGTATTTCGGCGGTTTCTGGAAACTGGTTTCCGAAACAGAAATTCCTTATCTCAATAAAAAGAAACAGAAAACGAATACAAAAAAGCATAATCTTAAAATGCTTATCGAACTGGATACAATGTCGATTACATGGTATCCTTCTACTAACAAGGAGAAATATTTTCCTTTTCATCTGTTCAACAGAAGGATAATTACAAATATTTTTTCTGGAACAGAAATCACTGCCAAGTATGAGTTTGGCGACAACACAATGGTTTGGAAATTTGTGTTCAACTACACTGCTGAATCATATTCGTTGATGGAGTTTCATTTCAACAAAGAAAAATGACATGAATCGTAAACAAATACCGGGCAGTAACTCAAGTGCCTGTTGCTTAGGGGTAAGCAGCAGTGCAACTTCGGCTGAAATGGGGTTATTCGACAGCCGGAGAATAATGCCGAAAAGGGAATGGGTTGTAAATTTTATTACATCCGTTCCCCGGCATTGTTCTCATGTTATTAAAATATCAATTAGTGAAATGATTAGATTAATAAAAGTATATGTTGCTCAAAAATTACAATCCTTACTATCAACACGATGCGAATTAAATTGTAGTCACTACTTGACAAAGGGTAATTGGTTTTCATATACTTGTAAACCATTACCCCACAATGACCCCATCCCCTCTAAAATAATCTTTATGTCGAAAAACCTGCTCCGGCTCACTGCCCTGCTGTGTTTGTTTGCATCTATTACGTTGCATGCACAAATCAGCACCTGCCAAACGTGTACGAACAGTATCAGTACACTTGATTCAACTTCTTATACGCTGAATGCCGGTGATACGCTCTGCATTACACCTGAAGGAACATATACCGGCAGCATTACGCTGAACGGAGGTGTGCTTTGTAACTCCGGCAGTTTTGTGCCTGACACACTTCATTTTCAGCATGGCAAAATCATAAATACAGGCAGTGTAAATCTGAACACCGGATTACAACTTGGTGCAAATAGTATTATTGAAAATTCAGCAGATGCTGCATTTAATATATCCGGTTTTCTTTCAGTTAATCACACCACATCAGGCTTTACCAATGAAGGCAGTTTGAACGTGGTTGATAATGTTTTGGCCAGCGGAGGCAGCATTGTAAACTCCGGTGTAATTAATTGCAATCATGCAGCCTCAAATGCCAACATTACAGGAACAGGTACAATTAATGAGACTTCGCCCAATTAATCCCGACCGCTATGAGCTATAAACAACTCTCTCAATTTGCTGTATTCTTCATTCTGTTTGTTATCTCCGGCATATCGGTAAAGGCACAATGCCCGGCCTGTGCTACAACCGGAAATACGTGGACAGTGAGCGGAACAAGTACAACTAATTACACAGTTGGCACGGGTCAAAAACTATACATCGCACCCGGAGGAACCTATTCGGGAACTATAACACTGAACGGAGGTACAGTCTGCAATGCCGGAACATTCAGTCCTGCCGGTTTCACATATACTTCGGGCACACTCATCAACAACGGAACTGTAACAGTAAGTGCCTCCTTAGTCTTCAATGCCGGAACAATAAATAACTGTTCATCTGCCCGGTTTACGGTTGGAGGAACAAGCCAGAATTTCACCATCAAAGGAACACTCAACAACTACGGATTCATTCAGGTTTCAGGGGGAATTTTGCAGCAGGGTACAACACACAATCGCGGGAGTATGCTTTCGTTCAACTTCAGCAACACCGGCTCACTTACCAACTATTGTCTGATACGTGCAACCAATAATTTTACCAACGGAAGTTTTGTTTACGGCACAACCACAACAGTAGGTCGGTTTAATGTTGGCGGCACAAGCAGCAACAGCGGAACATTTGGTACAACAGGACAACTCGATTTTTGTGACGCAACAAGTACAAACGGAGGAAAATTCGATACCAATACCGGAACTGTTGGTGGTGCAGCCAACGTAACCAATTGTACCCGAAACGGAACAGGCTGCCAGTTAGCTGTTCAAACAGTTTCAGTAACAGCAACACCAACCGTTACAGCAACACCGGGCGCAGTAAGCAAACTTAGGGCAACTGTAAGCGGTGGTTTTTCTCCCTATACCTATCAATGGTCTGGCGGTGCAACCGGCACAGCAGATACGGCATTGGTATATCCCACTGCCAATACCACTTACACAGTAAATGTTACCGATGCAGCCGGATCGGTTGTTTCCAAAACAGTTTCAGTAGTTGTGAATCTGAAAGTAGAAGGTGTAATTACAAATGCAACACGCGCCAATGCAAATGCCGGTGCAATTGCTTTAACAGTTACCGGAGGGTTAACACCATTCACTTATTTATGGAATAACGGCAGCACATCAAAAGACCGGTCTGGGCTTGCTGCGGGAATATATTCGGTAACTGTAACAGATGCCACAGGACAGCAAAAGCAAGCTACTTTTTATCTCGGAAATTCCATTGAATGGATCACGCCAGCAGGAAGTATGGTATCTGCCAATGCAGACGGAACGATACTTAGCCGCACCGGAGCATTTAACGATTGGTGTGCGGCCAATGCCAGAAGTAACAACCGTGTGCTTGCTCGAACTTCTGATCCCGCGCCCAATCAATGGGTAACTTTCAGTGTGCCTGATGTTTCAAAGACCTGTCTTGTTGGCTTTGCTTCACAGTCTGCTTCTGCCGATGAATACATGATGCACTACCGTTTGCTGATACAAAACGGTATGCTGATCGTTATTGAAATCGATCAGGATGGATTTTACAAAACACAGCAGATAGGCACAATTTCCAACGGCGATCAGATCAGAATGGAGTTTACAGGTGAAGGTATCCGTTACTTGAAAAACAATACTCTCGTTTATACCAGTACTGTTTATGGTGCGGCCATTTATTACCTCGAAGCAGATATTGAAATGGCAGGCGGAAGTGTTCGCGAACTGCGCACTTCAGCACCCTATACCCCGTAATTCAAAGTCCAGATAAGCCAGAGAACAATAACTCCGCATTTAAGAAATACAGCCATGAAAAAAGGTTTTCAATATATCGTTCGCTGCACTCTTGCCGCTGCACTTTTTCTTTCAGCAGCACAAACCCTTTCTGCTCAAATTGTGGGCGGACGGCAAAGCGGTCAAGGTGCTCCCAAAGAAGTAAAAGCATCGGAACTCAGCAAAGGCGGTTTTACAAGCGATGTGAGCCTGTTTACCGGCGCACTGAGCAGCAGTTACTCACTGGGGAGTGTGTCTGTGCCCGGTGGTCAATCGTTTTCGCTGAATATGAGTTATACAGGTAGCTTTGCCGGTGGCGATAATGCGCCCGTTGCAACCGGTATTCCTTATGGTGAAGGTTGGAATGTGCAAGTTCCAACGATTTCTGTAAGCAGTGAGTCCTATTACAAATACACAGAAGCTCAACTGAGTTCCTTCAATGCAAGTGGCTCGGATAATGTTTCAATGGCTTATAACGATGCCGAAGCCAAAGATGAGGGCGAACTGTATTGGTTTTCGCCTCGTATCAGTATTCCGGGAGTTATCAGCGAAAACTTTGTCTTTAAGTATTACGATCTTACCAATAACGAATCTGTTTTTGTGCCCAATAAATTTTCAGACTATGTTGAGGCACGGTTAACCAACAAAAGCTGGCGGGTTATTTTACCCAACGGCGATGTGTATCTGTTTGGCATTACACAACTCGGTATTCGTAATTCATCAAATCAGCGTGTAGGAAAGAATACCAATAATCCCACACAAGAATTAGCAGATGACGGCAGTGTGCTTTTTAATCTGGTTGTTCCCAAAGAAGAAGTGCTTACGTGGTACTGTACAGAACTTTATAATCCAAATGCCAGTGGCGGACAGAAAATAGCATTTACCTACGAACAGTTTGGCCAGTTCGATTACTACAAAGAATTTATGCAGCCGCGTTTGGATGCGGCAATGCGCACACGCCTATTAGATACAATTGCCATACTTGACAGCGGACAGTTTATTGGCGGGCATCAGTATTTTGCTGCACCGCACAATGATTCAATGCGTATTACTGTAATCAATAATACCTATTCTGCTTTTGTTGTTTGCAAGGACATATTACTTACTGGTGTTGCTGCACTTGACTGGAACGGAACTTACGAGCGGATTGAGCTGAAGTATAAAACGCAGCTTCCCGGTACAACTCAAAATATGCTTGATTTTAATCAGGCCGGAGTTGTAAGAAAAGATTCGCTTTATAATTATGCCGTTGTGTACAGTCAGGGAGTTGAGGCATCGGAACTTGCTTTGCTTGGCTTACCGGCAGTACCAACCGGGAATACAAACTTTGCGCAATGGTGGAGATACCACCACATCAAAACCACAGAAGCACAAACACTGAACGGAAATTCTGAAGTTCAGTTCTCAGACCCTAACAACCCTTATGTTGGATTGCATACTTCAGGCACAAACACCATGTTCCGTACACAAGGTGCAGCACAGCAAAATATGCCCTTCAATCACGGATTTCTTGAATCTCCTCGAGTAGGTGCAAACTTGCCTCCGGGTGATATATATGAAGTTCGGTCATTAATTTATA